>JALGZO010000758.1 GCA_025774865.1 bacterium
CACGTAGTAGAAGACCCCCTCGTCGGTGGTGCCGAAGTCGTAGAGGCCGACGGTGTGGGGCGACTCGAGCCCAGAGGTGACCTGGGCTTCACGCTTGAACCTCTCCAGTAGCCGCTCGTTCTCAGCTGGGGGACGCGGTCCCGCAACCTCGGGTATCACGAGCTTCACGGCTGCCGGGCGAGCCAGCAGGCGGTGCGTCGCCCGCCAAACCTCGCCCATCCCTCCCTTGCCGATCAACTCCACGAGTTGGTAGGCACCCATCTGCCGGGCACGTGCCACCTCCACGTTGAGCCCGTAGATGACGCGGGAGGCCAGAACCGCGAAGACGACACAGAACAAGGGACTGACGGCAGTGTCCACATAGTCGAAGGGGCGTAGGATCGCCCAGCCGCGCATCTGGAGTAGGAACAGGCTGAGAGGAACCATGCTCGCTGCAATCAGTGAGGCGAAGAAAGTGCGCCACGGTGCGCTGGGGATGATCAACGGGTA
Organism: bacterium; assembly: GCA_025774865.1. Classification (GTDB taxonomy): domain Bacteria; phylum ARS69; class ARS69; order ARS69; family ARS69; genus JALGZO01. The sequence continues at coordinate 490 of JALGZO010000758.1, forward strand.
AGCGACGATGACGATGCAGACCCAGGTGACCGTCGGAACGGTTCCCGAAACCTGGTACTGCGCCCACGCGCCCGCCATCGAAACGCTCAAGCACATCAGGATCTGGTAGAGCAGACCCAAGTTCAGGATCAGACGATCCCCGAACCTCCTGATGCGCGTGAGGAGGAACAGCAGGGTCGAGGTGACGAAGTTGAAGACGTACAGTGGATAGATGCGGTGGGGGTAATGCTCTCGAAAGATCTCTTCGATCGCCGTGGCGAGCACGCACATGCAGGCGAAGACCAGCGTCAGGAAAGACAACCGGGCGCGCGCCTTGGCCAACTGCTCGGGCGGCAGCGTGAAGCGGGAGGAACTGGGTCCCGTACCCGTGCGGACGGGAGGGTGGTGAGGTTGCATTCCCACGTGATGACTCATGAATGCCTCTCACGCAACGCCGCCGCATATCTGCAGATCACCGCTCGCCGGACCCCAGGAGTGAGACGCCGTCGCAGAGAGGTTCTCCCGCCACGGGCGTTACCGGCAACTGGTTTTCTCGCGAGGGCGCTGGAGCGAAACCGCTCGGCGTTCTTGGGCGCTCCGGACCTGAGAGCGGCCAAGTGGGCGTTGCCCCGCCGCGCTGAGGTGCGTGTACGGCTGGGTCCCGGCCGGGCGCACAGGGATGACGAAGGGGCCGTCACCTGGACGGCGACGACCCCTGACGCTGATGGAGGGATCCGTCGCTCGCACGGTCCCACTTCAAAGGTATCGAGCTTATCGGGAGATCGTCCCGTCCACCGTGAGCACCCCCTGCTGCGTGATCCCATTGAAGAAGAACTCGTAGGTCCCCGATCCCGTCGCGCTCGCGAATCGGCCCGTGCCGCCGTCCCAGTACCAGGTACCAGAGCCCGTTAGGATCGGGAAAATGAACGTGGCCGTGCCCTCATCATACACCTGGTAGAGCTCGTCTCCATTGTCCGCGGTGATCTCCGCACATCCGGTTTGCCCGCCTGGGTCTCCGGGCGGCACCAGCTCACCAAAGATGATGGATTCCATGAGGGTGGGGCCCATGTGGGTCGCGTCTCCCTCGCCGAAGATTCCGATGGACACCCAATCTTCGGGAACGAGGCACTCGACCGCGGGCGGATCCCCCGCGGACGTGACCCACGCGACGTGAAACGGTGCCGACTTCGGGGCCTCAGGAATGAGCGCGGGATCGCCACCGTCGAGGTTGCCGACGGCAACCGGACTCTCGTCGGAGCACGCCGCCATCGACAGGGTGAGACAAGCGAAAAGCAGACCGAGACGCTTCATGGGACTCTCCTTGTTGTGTTGTGGATATCGAAAACGTCGAATCAGCTGACCCTGTTGAGACCCTGGTCGCCAAGCCAGTTCGGCTGGGGGCGAGATCGCAGTCGCGGTCATGGTGGCGCAGCACGACGGCAAAGCCAAGATCTCATGACTCAAGAAATCTAAGACAGATGTCTTGGTCAGTTGTAGCAGGGAATCCCCTACGCAGCCGGCTGTGTCTGTGGGGGATTCCCCCACACGATTGGTGAGACCTGCGTGTTGTCTCAGCCTCACGCTGTCGCTCCTGAAGCCTCATCTGGAGCGTGTGGCGGGTGGGCCGGACCCGCTGCCGATGGGTCCCGGGACGTTCGCACCCGCGGGCCCTGGAGGAGTATGCTGTCCATACCCCCCGGAACAGACTCATCCGCTCCGAGGGCGTGTACCATCGTGCTGGGGCACAGGTGCCTCGGAAACCGAGGAGGATTCTGACCTTGCGCTACTCTTTGGCTCGTTTCGTCGTCGCGTTCGTCCCCTTCACTTTCGTCCTTCCTGTTTCGGGCGTCGAGAACGTGCGCCACGTTCTCCACCCCGGATTGGGCGGAGTCGAGCTGATTCGCCAGTATGAATCCTCCAGCGGACCGCTCGAGGACGCTCTCACCGACGCTTTTCCAGTGATCCGCCAGGGGACCGCAGTTGTCTGGCACAGGACGCTCATCGATGCCATCTACACCACGACTTCGATCTCCGCACCCGATACCAGTCTGTGCGCCGGCACGTACCTGAACCCTCCGATGGAAACAGAGTTGATCCCTCTCGAGGGATCTGGATCTCCCGATTGGGTGTATGCGGGAAACGAATTCGACGTGGCCGCATCGCACGATGGAGAGGTCGTGGTCGCGACTGACTTCGACGATGCCACCACCGTCACCGTCCACAAGTGGCATGCAGACTCCGGCGTCCCCGAATGGTCGTTCCCAATCAGTCCCGCCACTCCAGGTTCGCATCGGAGCGTTCTCGTCTCTCGGGACGGGTCGACGATCGCGGTCCTCGTGACCATGCAAGACGCTCCGCAGCGCGCACGCCTGTACTACTTTGAGGCGAGTTCAGCAACGCCCGCCGGCTTCATCGACGGTGCGGACGGAAGCTTTGGCCGGAATCTGGCGATCACCGAGCACGGCGAGTACATGGCCTTCATTGCGGGCGCTGACGCGTATGTCGTCGAACGGGATACGGACACGGTCCGCTGGAGCGGAAGCATGGGCGCGTCGAACGACGCGCTTGCCCTATCAGGCGATGCGCACTATCTGGCTTTCGGCTGGTCGAGTCTGCAGATGCGCGAGTGGAACGGTCTCACCTACTCGCTGCTTTGGGCTGATGCCGTTAGCGGGTCCCGTCTTCGAAGCTGTGGGTTCTCCTCGGACGGAAGCGTCTTTGTGAGCGGTTGGTACCGAAACGACTTCCTCCAGAATCGCGTACAACTCCACGAAATGCCCTCGCCGACCGAGCACTGGGCGTACGTCTACCCTGCGGCAGGTGGGTCGTATCAGGACGTCCCCCATGACGTGGCAATCACTGCGGATGGGGGCCTGCTTGCGGTCGGCTCGTGGGGAGACCAGCTCAACACGAACGCAGAGGTGCACGTGTTCACGCGCGATAGTCCGCTTCCGATCTTGACGGTGGATACACCGGGTTCGGTGTTCGACATCGACATCGCGACGACGGCTGCGGGTACGTTCGTTGCCGCCTGTGGCAAACACATCCACGCGAACCAGTCCGGCCGCGGCGGCGATCTACTGTCCATTCGCCTGGACGACCCCGTGGGCGTTGGCACACCGGGGAGGGGCCTCGCGACTTCCAGCCTCGAGGTGTATCCGAACCCGTTCAATCCAAGAACCACGATGAGTTACTCGCTTGGGCGAACCGGGCCGGTTCGACTTGTCGGATATGATGTACACGGCCGTGTGGTGAGGACGCTGGTGGACGAGGTACAACATGCTGGAGTTCACGCGCTGACCTGGAACGGCCTGGACGACCGCGGGAACCGGATTCGGCCGGGAGTCTTCTTCCTTCGTCTCGAGTCGGAGTCGGGAGCGCACACGCGAAGGGTCACAATCGTGAGATGAGCCTCGGATTGTAGATGCCTCTCACGCCGGAGAGCGAATCCCGACCAGTCTCTTCGCTGCCGTAGCGCTCGCGACTTCCGCCGGTACGCCGCTAGTTCGAGATCCGGCCACCGCGATCCAGTCGGCGAAGTGACCATGCCCGCTGTGGATCCAGTACTGTGACGTCCTTTCCTACCCGTTCCTCGTCCACCTTGAAGTGACCGGAGAACTCCCGACCGTTCCAGTTCCCCAGAAACGACAGCGCG
>JALGZO010000759.1 GCA_025774865.1 bacterium
CACAAGCAGGGCGGATACTTCCGTGCACTCCCCGTCGCGAAGACGGTCCAGCAGAACGGTCCCGGGGCCTGGGAGCTCACGACTCGGTGGTCGGATCTCGACCTCACGGACGCGGACGTGGAAGGCGGGGAGATGCGGATCGCTTCCCTCGGGCTGAACTGGTTCCTCACGCCGACGTTCCACGTGAACGGGAACTACCGTCACATCTGGTTGGATCAAGACGGCGTCACTGGCGAGAGCGACGGCATGCTCTGGAGGATCGTGCTGATCCTCGAGTAATGGAGCCAATCACCGTCGATCCCAGTCCCAGACGGCGTACCGCAATCGACGCCAGACTACGGGGATACCTCGTCTCGATGGCTGCTGCCGCCGGGCCCCGGCCGTCCGCCATCGAACGACCAGGCCGAAGACGACTCTTGCTGGAACTCTTCCATCCAGTCTGCTACGCTCCTGCCGCGTCCCCGGTGGTGCTTACTGTCGGGGAGGACGCCGAGTCCATGCCGTTGGCGTCGCCAGCTGCTCCTCTTGGCACCGTTGATTCCGCATCATGGCGATGTGCGGCAGACGCGAGTCCATCCGAGTACCAGGAGGATGTAGATGAAATCCAGTGTGACACTCCTCGCCATCGTCGCCCTCGCGCTTCCTGTAGCGGGTTTTTCGTCGGACAACAGTGAGCCGTCGGAGCTGAACACCGGCGTAGGGGACATCGAGTACAACGGTGGGGCCCCGGTTGCCGGTACGACGTGCTATGACAACGGCGACACCGACATCAACACTGACTCCGGCAACGAGATGACGAACTGGATCGAGGCCGATGACTTCGAGCTGACCGCGGACTGCGTGATCACCGGGGCCGAGGCCGACTGGTTCGAGACCGGTGGCACCGGCCACAACGGCGTCATCGAGTGGACGATCTACAACGATGCGGGCGGGACCCCGGGCGGAGTCGTCGCCAGCGGCAACGGGATCAATATCGTGACCGTGCTGCTCGGTGTGAACGTCTGGACGTGGTACAACAGCAGCTGGGATTTCGACCAGCAAGTGCCCCTGTCGGCCAACACCCGTTACTGGCTGGGGCTTCATTTCTCGGACCGGTGTGACCAGCGGGACGACGTCTACTGGGCCTACAGCTCGCAGCAGTTCTTCAATTTCTCACAGGAGAGCCAAAACGGTTGCGGATTTCCGTTCGTCAACACGACGTCCGAAGACCGCGCCTTCAGCTTGAACAGCATGGGACCGATCTCGGTGGATCCCGAGTCGTTCGGTACGGTGAAGGGACACTATAAGGAGTAGGTGAAGCATCAGCGTTCGGAGTGCGGACCTCGTCCGCACTCCGAGCGCCTCGTGATGCGACCTACCGCACCACCGCGATGCGATGAACCGTCGCGGCTTCGACCCCGTTTGAAACGCGCTGACCGGTCCGATCACGCAAATCCCACATGGCTTCGAACTCGCCGACGGTGTTCGCGGGGATTCGAAATTCCTGAACTGCTATTCCATTATAGGCAAATGGGTGGGCTCGATCTTGTAACCGCGCCACGTAGTCTGCAATAATCGACCGACCACCGCGCGGACTTCCCGCTGCGGCGCGACGCAACGAGTGGATCATGACTACCGCATTCATCAGACTCTCGCCGCTGCTTGCATTCGCGAGTCTGAGCGCGGGCACGACTTCCACATCAGCCGCGGACCTGGAGATCACTCCCCACGACCAGTCGAGCATCATCGTTGACGTGCTCTCGGATCCGCACTGCCCGGTCCTTTGCGGGAATCCTCCCCCGCGATGTCCGTCCCCCCCCTGTCCCGACTCGATCGCCTGCTGCGATACGTTCGCCGCGATCATCACGAACCAGAATGCACGTCCCGTCCCACAGGATTTCACGTACATCGACGGCGATGTCGGAATCAACTCCAGTTCGATTCTCTTCCCTTGGATGGAGGATCGCTTCTTCGGCTACTACGACCTCATCATGGGCGCGAAGTCCATGGGGGTGGGCAACCATGATGCGGACGCCGGAACGGACTCGACCGGCGCTCTCTACTGGGTCGATCCGGCGAATCACTATGCGCCCCTGAATTGGTGGGAGCCGCTCTTCGGCTGCGATTCGACAACGGCCCTGCCGGATTGTCGGCGCTGGTACTCGGTCCACATCGGATCGCCACCCCGGATCGCATGGCTCGTGGTGAGCAACAACTCCGACACCGAATCCGGTGATGAGGTGTGCTACCCCTGGTCCGCGGTGCCGAACGACGGCCTCAACCACGCCGCATCACCGCAACGACAGTGGCTGAACTCGGAAATCGACGCACTCCCCACGACGGTCGAAGTCGTCGTCGTCAGCGGGCATCGAACCTACTACGGGGTCGAGAAGTTCGCCTGCCGTCCGAACATTCTCTACTCCGGCTTGTGGAACCCCGCCGAGCGCGAAACATTGCGTACGGGGGCGGTGTCCTTTCTCCGCGACCTCGAGTCGATCTACGATCGCAAGCCGGACGTGAAGCAGGTGTTCATGATCTCCGGGGACCAGCACTGCTTCTCCGAAACCGTACCGATTCGACTGAATCAACAGGTCGAGGCCGGCGGTGTCGTGTACCTGACAGCCGGTATCTCCGGCGCGTGGATCGGTCGAGGCACGGTGTTCCCGAAGCTCTCCGAGATCCCACCGGGCACCCTGGTCCATGCTTTCAACGACCGATGGGGCTCCTTGCGCTTCGAAGTCGCGCTGGATCATGTGAGCATGCGAGTCCAGGAGGCCTACACGGACTCGCTCCTCTACGAGACGTCGTGGTCGCTCGATCCGAACGCGACCGGCGTGTCCGGCCGGGGGGCGCAGCTGCTCGGGGACACTCCTGCGCTCCGAGCTTGGCCCAATCCCTCGAGGGCGGGCCCCATCACGATCGATTTCCGCCTACCGGATCCGCGGCGTTCGAAACAGATGACGGAGATCTCCGTGTTCGGCGTGGGCGGCCAACGGGTCCGGCTGCTTTATCGCGGAAGCTGGCCCACGGAGTCGCACCGCCTCGAGTGGGACGGCAAAGACGAGCATGGACACCCGGTGGCCGCGGGCAACTACTTCGTTCGAGCCCGTCTCGGCGGAGAGGCGGTCTCTACCACGAAGGTCACGATTCGACCCTGACGACGGCGCCCTGACCGGTCAGCTCTCGCTGATCTTGACACGAGTGCCCGCGCACGCGGCGTCACTGCGCGGGGGGCCACGACGACGTCTGGTGGATCAGGTGTTCGGACTCCATCGACACCGAATCCAGTCTCGAGACCGTGAACACGGCGCCGGCGCGCACCCCGGCCTCCCCCGTCGCCGCGGCTTGCGGATCTCCCACCGCGAGCTGCAGTCCGCCCAGACCGTGAAAGTCGCCCACGGCGAGCGCGCTGCCGAAGCGCCGGGACCGGTCGGAGGCGTGCGGCATGACGATTCGCCCGGCCGCCAGCTCCCCCTCGACCTGACGGAAGAGAACGACCTCGCCCGACGTGCCGGCCCCCGGCGCCGTGACCAGGAGATCGTCGTCCCGGTCCTGATCTACGTCCGCCACGACGAGAGCCCGGCCGAACCCGGTGGACGACGGAAGCGATCCGATCGACGGATGCTCCACGGTGCGGAGCCACCGGGCCGATCCCTCTCCCAGCGCGAAGACCTCCGCTCGACCGGCCCCCGCGGTCGGCGCTCCGACCACGAGGTCCACGACGCCGTCCCCGTCGAGATCTCCGGTCGCGAGTGACTCGCCGAACCGGCCCCCGTCTGCCGGGAAGGGATTCTCCACCCGGTACCACGCTTCCGGGCCCCGGGGACCTCCGCGAAAGACGAGGACGCCGCCCGGGCGTTCGAAGCCGTTTCCGACCCGGTCCCGCGGGACGCCAACGATGGTTTCGTCGCGGCCGTCGCCGTCGATGTCCACGAGAGCCGTGGACGATCCGCACTCGTCGTCGTCCTCCATCGGCGTCCCGAAGTCGCCGAACGGGTAGTCTTCCTCCCAGAGGGGGCGCCCGACGTCGAACCCGGACCAGCGTGCCCCTCCCCGAGGCGACTCGCTCGCGACGCCGCGAAACACCATGACGGCCCCGGGCTGCATGAGCACCTCGGGGTCACCGGCCTTCCGGCTCGC
>JALGZO010000760.1 GCA_025774865.1 bacterium
AGAAGATCGTCCTCGAGCTGTTCGACGAAGCCGGCGTTGACCTGCAGGAGGAAGACACGGTCGAGGAGTCAACCGGCTGATGTGCCGGCGCCTCTTTCGGGGCATCTCGCTTCTCTTCATCGCTGCTCTGACCCCCTCAGTCTTCGCCACCCGCCCTGCGTTCGGCCAAGATCCCCTGAGTCTCAGCCTGACCAACAAGCTCGACTATCGCCGGCTGGATCAGGACGACGTGCGGGAGGAGGCGTTCCGCAACCGTACGGAGCTCACCGCGTTCCAGGGGATCTTCTCCGTGTGGCTCCGACTCGAAGCGCTCCAGATCTCCGACGTGAACGTGTACGACCCATTCCTGGCCCTCGACCAGGGGGATGAAGATGGTCGCGTCGACCAGATGGACATCACCAAGCGCACGATCACGGTGGAGACGGATCGCTTCCGGGGCGACTACGGGGACGTGTCGTACGTGTTCGGGAGAGGCATGTTGCCCAGCGTGTTCGAGGACGAGGAGCTCAACTTCGACACGCGTCTGGAGGGGTTGACCGCTCTGTACGATCACGACTACGTCACCGGGTCGATGCTCGCGGGTAGCAACGAGGAGAACCGTCTTCGAGCGATATACGCGGAGCCGGTGGCGTGGCGCGACATCCGAGTCGGCGGGGGATTCGCCGAGGCGTGGGGAAGCGGCGAGGAAACGGAGATTCGTGAACGGGAGCAGCACCTCGGGGCCTACGCCGACCTTTCGACCGGGCCGGTTTCGCTGTACGGGGAGTACGTCCACCGCGAGTTTCCGAAGACGGGGGATTTCGGCTATGGCGCCTTTTTCGCCGCCATCGCGTCGGTGGGAGGGGTGACCCTCTCGGGGGAGTACAAGGACTTCGACACGTTCGAGCACGACTACCACGACCCGCCGACGACCCTGCGGCAGCACACGTGGACCCTCTTGAATCGTGAGAGTGGGCAGGTCCTGGCCGACATCACCGACGACGACGTACGGGGGGTCCTGGCCGAGGGAGAGTACTCTCCGGGCCTCTTCACGACATTCGTCGCGAGCTTCAGCAAGCTCGACCGGCGGGAGACCCCCGACCGCTTCTGGGAGGCTTTCGGGGAGGCGAAGGGCACCTGGCAGGAGCAGGTCTTCGTGACCGCCGGAGCGGCGGAGTCGGAACTCGAGGTCGGGAACCTCTTCGAGGAGCGGATTACGGGAGTTGGTGAGATAGTGGGTCAGCTGGACGACTCGAACAGCCTGACCTTCGGGGTCGAGTGGGCGGAGGTTCAGGAATCCAACACCGCGACCGAGGACTTCGAATTCCCGGTGAAGTTCCGCGAGCGTATCTTCTACCTGTCCTATGGGCGTTCTCCGTGGCTCAACCTCACGGTAAACTACGAGAACAGCGGAGACCCCGCCGAGAGTCGCGAAGACTGGACGACGGTCGTCGCCGAGATCGGGCTGGCGGCCGATCACGACTTTCTCATCAGCTACGGCTCCGAGCGGGGGGGCTGGAAGTGTACGGGCGGGATCTGTTTCTTCGAGCCGGAGTTCGAGGGATTCAAATTGAGATGGGTGGCCCGATTCTGAGATCCTTGCGGAACGGCGCCCGCGACGTTAGGTGTTCGAAATGACTCAGAGAGTGCGGATTCGTGTCGTTGCAGTGGGGCTGGCCAGCGCGGGCCTCGTGGCGTTCGCGGGATGCCGGGACGAGATTGCCGCTCCCACGATGGGCTTCATCGAGATCGATACCGGCGGCGTCGAGGGAGTCGAGGTGTTCGTCGACGGGGAGTCTCTTGGAACCCTCACCGGCGCGCCCGTCGGACCGGTCGACGAGGGGGACCACTCGGTCGCGGTGGCCCGGGAGTGCTACGAGTCGGTCCTCGGAGAGCAGGCGGTGACGGTGCGCCCGGCGGAAACGAGCGCCCTCGAATTCGTTCTGGTTCCTCGGGAATTCGGCTCGGTCGCGATCACGACCTCGGATGAGTTGAGAGAGTTCGAGGTCACCGGGGCCCAGATTCTCCGGGAAGTGGGTGGTGAGTTCACGAACACCGGCCTGACCACTCCCGCCACGATCGACGACCTGCCGTGTGGAAACGAAACCTTCCTGATTCGCATGAACGGCTATCCCGACCGTCCAATCACCGTGGCGGTCGATACCGGAGTTCTGACGGAGGTCCACGCGGAGCTCGGTCCGCGTCGCAAGGTTCTCGCCGAGATGTTCACGTACCAGACGTGCCCCAACTGCCCCGAGTCGTCGGACGCGTTGAAAGAGATTCGCGAAGATGATCCAGACCGGTTTTTCGTGATCGAATGGCACACTTGGGACTTCACGCATTTCAATCTGTTCGATCCGAGGTGGAAGGCGCGCGAGGAGGCGTACACGGGTGGGATCCCTCTGTCGTATCCGGGTGTGGTCATCCAGGGCGGGTACGCCGACGATCCCCGCATGCTGGACGGAAGCCGGCCCTCGGAGCCCGTCCAGTACCGTCAGCGGGCGGACTACTATCTCGCAGAGTGCGACACGGACTGTCACGACCGCGCGGGCTGCGACGAGTGCGTCTACGCGCTCATCGCCGAAGGATCCGTGACGCCCGGGACGACGGATCTCATGGCCTGGCTGAAGTGGCGGGGCGGAAGTGCGCCGGGTGATCTGAAGCTCCGCTTCGTCCTCATCGAGAACGAAGTAAGCGCGCTGGGGATCGGGTCGCCGTTCTACTACGTCCCGCGCAACTACCACGAAGAAGCCGTCTCATTCACCTCACCGGGGGAGATTCTGGAGATTCACACCAGCCTCTCCGTCGACCCGAGCTGGGATGTAAGTCACATGGGTTATGTGGTTTACCTGCAGTCGGATGCCACCTTGGAGGTTCTTGCCATCGATGGGACTTGATAGGCGAGTGTGGTATCCTGAAACTCTCTCGGTCGATCTCGGTCCCACAGCCGGAGGGCAACTTTCATGATCCGGAACGTGCGGGCATACGCCCTCACTGTCGTGTGCATGGTCGCACCCCTCGCGGTGACGTCGGCGAATGCCGTCCCGCACCTCCAGAAAACAGCAGCCGTCGCCGAGGAGGTCGCCCTGTTCCGAGTGGGTGGCGCAAACTACAGTTACACGCTCGAGCAGCTGTCGTTTTCCACGCAGATGCAGCCCGTGATCGACGGCACCGCTCCGTACTTCTTCTTCCTCTTGACGAATACCGGCGACGACGACACCTACCACATGGTCGTCTCGGACATCGACGATCCCCTGAACTGGTTCGGACAGGTCTGCATCGGTTTTCTTTGCTTTCCGGACAGCCTGGATCATCCGTTGACGAACGCGGATTCCGATTCCGTCGGGGTCAACGTGGTCCCCTTTACGGATGGCGTCGATACGTTCACGTTCACGCTCAGCTCGCTGGGGAATCCTGCGCTCGTGAGCGTCTACGAACTGACGCTGTACGCCGGGAGCACGGTCGTGGACGTTCGGCCGATCTCCGGCGTCGACAGTTTCGAGCTTCGGCAGAACAGTCCCAATCCCGTGCGTGCCGCGACGTCGATTCAGTTCGCGCTGCCACGGGAAGAGGCGGTCTCGCTCCGGATCTATGACGTGTCCGGCCGGATCGTGCGTACGTTGTCGGAAGGCTCCTGGCCGGCCGGTTCGCACCGGGTAGCCTGGGACGGTAAGTCCGACACCGGGGGCTCGGTACCCACCGGAGTCTACTTCTATCGCCTGGTCACGCCGGAAGGCGAACTGGCCAGGAGAATGACGGTGATTCGATGATCATCCAGTCCTCATCGGGCGTGCCCGAGAAGGGAGTCAAACTGTGACGTCGACCAAGCCCCTGATCGGAGCAGTCGGTCTCGCCGCCCTCACGGGTGCGCTCCTGATGCCAGTCGTTTCGCAGGCAACTCTCGTCGATCGGACGGTATTCGCCGAAGAGTTCGGCTTCATCACGTGACAGTTTTGCCCCGACGCCCGTGCGGCGTTGAAGCAGTTGGAGCAGAACTACGGAACGGACAACATCGTCCACGTCGACTGGCACGTCTCGCAGACCTTCAACAACCCCGACGCCACCGCCCTGGCGAATTACTACGGCGTGGGGGGCGTTCCCCACGTCCTGTTCGACGGCGGGAACGATGTGATCGGCGGTGGGACGGACATGTACCCATTCTACGAGCCGATCTATCTGAGCGAGAAGGCGCAGCAGTCGAAGCTCATGATGGACGCGCACGTCTTCTTCCCGGACGGCGGTCCCACGGGAAACGTGACGATCGATCTCGAGGTGGCACCGGGTGAGCTGATCGGTGCGGCGCACACGATCAAGGTGATCGTCTACGAGGACCAGGTCTTCGCCGCGGGCAAGTCCTGGAAGGGCATCGGGCGATTCATCGCGCTGCAGACGCCGATGACGATCGTCAACGGCGGAGAGACCCAAACGGTGACGGTGCCCTTCACGATGGACCCATGGAGCCAGGTCCAGAATCCGGCGAACTGTCGCGCGATCGCGTACGTACAACGGAACAGTAACCAGGTGATCATCCAGTCCCAGCTTTGCTCGTTCACGTACGACGTTGACGTCACCGACCTCGAGGCGGTCGTGACGAGCGTCGAGACCGGTCAGACCGACGAGATCGACACCCAGGTCGAGTACACCGGCGCCGTGAACGACGATGTCGTGATCACGCTCGACAAATCCACCCTGCCGGCGGGCTGGGACGCGGAGATCGTCTGGAACGCGGGCACCTATCCGACCGGCCTGACGATCACGAACATGTCTCCCGGCCAGATCGAGCCGTACCAGGTGCGGATCATCCCGAGCGCGACCCCGGGGGCCGGTAACGTGAGCGTCTCCACGGAGCCGATTTCAGATCCGCTCCGCAGGGAAGAGCACACGTACTACATGTTCGCGGGCACTCCGGCGATCCTCTTCGTCGACGACGACCGCGGGGCTTCGACGGAGTCCGCCTTCGAGCAGGCTGTTCTCGACGCGGGTTACTTCTCGATCACGCACGACTTCTTGGCGGAGGGCTCGCCCACAGCGGCCGTCATGGAGAGTTTCGACGTCGTCATCTGGACCACGGGTGAGCTGCAGACCGGGACCCTCGGAAACGTCGCAGAGGGCAACCTGGGGCTGTACCTGGACGCAGGAGGATCTCTCTTCCTGACCAGCCAGGGATTCCTGAACCACCGTGGCGCGAACTCGTTCGCGCAGACGTACCTGGGCGTGTCGAGCTTCCTTCAGGATCAGCAGGCACCGTCGGCGACCGGCGTGGCCTCCGATCCGATCGGAGACGGGCTGAACCTGACCCTGTCTCCGCCGTTCCCCGATTTCGCCGACGAAATCACCGGGACGACCGGGGGAGCGGTCAGCTGGTTGGATGGAACGTCCAATCCGATCGGCGTTCGCCTGGATACGGGGGGTCACAAGACCGTGTTCATGAGCGCGGCGTTCGACGGGATCTCGACCGTGGCGCCGGATCCGAACAACCAAGCGATCGTGATGCAGCGGATCATCCAGTGGTTGCTCCCGACCGCGACGGATGTGCGTCCGACGGCCGGACCCGCTCCGGTGTCGCTCGCTCTCGCGCAGAACACGCCGAATCCGTTCCGCGGGGTCACGTCATTGCGGTTCGCGGTTCCCAGTGAGGGCCCGGTGAGCCTCGCGGTTTACAATATCGCCGGCCGGAAGGTGGCGGATCTCGTCAACAAGCCGCTCGACGCCGGTGCCTACACCGTCTCCTGGGACGGGCTCGATCGGAGCGGCAGTCGCGTCGCCTCGGGTGTGTACCTCTATCGCCTGAGCGCGTCGGGTCAATCCCTCTCGAAGGAAATGGTCTTCGTGAGGTAGTCCGATCCTGTCGCGAAAAGAACGGAGGCCGCCGGTTTTCGGACCGGCGGCCTCGTTCGCAACGGGGCGTTTTCCGGTTTCCCGAGAGACCCGATTCGGAGACAATTCTCCGACCCTTCCGAGGAAACCGTGCGACCCGTCATCGTCGTTCCCACGTATAACGAAGCGCCGAATCTCGAGCGGTTGGTCGACGACGTTCGCAGGATCTCGCCGGAGTCGACCATCCTGATCGTCGACGATCAATCTCCAGACGGGACCGGTGAGATCGCGGATCGTCTCGCGGCGGCCGACGACGCCGTACGCGTGATCCACCGAGATCCGCCCCGGGGGCGCGGGCTCGCGGGTCGAGACGGCTATCGGGAGGCGCTCCGGTTAGGGGCCGACGTCGTCCTGGAGATGGATGCGGACTTCTCGCATGATCCTCGGATCCTGCCGCAGTTCCTGGACGCGGTCGCGAACGGTGCGGATGTGGTGCTCGGGTCGCGATTCGTTCGGGGCGGGAGCGATCGGGATCGGAGTGCCTGGCGGCGAGTCGTGACGATCCTCGCGAACACCTACATCCGGGTCGTGCTCGGAGTGCCGATCGGTGATTGCAACTCGGGGTTTCGTTGCTTCCGGCGGAGCGTTCTCGAAGCGATCCGGCCGGAGACGCTGACCTCGGCGGGACCGTCCATCGTTCAGGAAGTGCTCTTCCGCGTGCACCGGGTCGGGGCAAAGATCGTGGAGATCCCGCTGGAGTTCGTGGACAGGAAGGAAGGAGAATCGAAGCTGGGACTCCGACTCCTCGTTGATGGGTACGTGATGATCCTTCGGCTCCGCATCCTCGCTCTGCTCGGGAGGGATCCTTGACTCCGTCGTCCGACCCGCTTGCTCTGAACCGCCCGCTGCGAGGGCTGTGCGTGGCGTCGGTCATCGTCGCGGCGATCACTTTGTCGTGCTTCCACGTGACGAATCTCGACATCGGGGGGCACGTCACGGTGGGCCGTGAGATCGTCCTCACGAAATCGATACCGAGCACGGACTTCTTCAGCCACACCGCGGTCGGGAATCCGTATCCCGTGCACCAGTGGTTCGGTGAGGTCGTGCTCTTCGGAATCGAACATTTGACCGGCCCCACCGGGCTCATTGTCCTGCGCATGCTGGTCGTCCTGATCAGCGCGATGCTGCTGTACCACAACGCCCGGCGGGAGAACGCTCCGGCCGTGGTCGCATGCGCGATCGTCCTGCTGCTCCTCGTCGCCGCCCGCCCACGGTTTTTCGTACGTCCCTTCCTGGTCACACTCCTCTTCCTACCGCTGCTGCAGGCGTGGATCGCCGACCTTCGTCAGGGACGCACGCGGCGCCTGTGGCCGGTGCTCGTGCTCATGGGGATGTGGGGGCACGTCCACTCGGGAGTGATCTTCGGGGTCTTGTACCTCGGCGGCATCGTCTTCGGCGAAGGTCTGAAGATCGTGCTGACCCAGGGGGGCAAGTCCGATCCGGAAAGGTGGCCGGGAGAAGTCCTGGACGGCTGGAACTATCGTCGCCTCGTGATCTTTTCGGCGATCGCGATCGTGCTCCCGTTCGTGACGATGGCGATCGTGAGCCCGGCGGGGGTGAAGCCGCTTCTGCTTCCGTTCCTCTTCTTCCAGAACGAGGGATTCCGGGCGATGATCGCGGAGTATCGCCCGGTCGATCTTGCGAAGGACTGGCCGTTCGAGGTGGTGGCTGGCGCGATTCTCGTCGGAATGGCGCTGCGGCCGAGGCGCGTGGATCTCACGCACCTGATCATCGTCGCTGGCTTCGGCTTCCTGGCGTTCCAGGCCGTGCGCGGAATCCTGCCGTTCGTGGCCGTCTCGGCTCCAATGTTGGGCCGCACCTGGGGATCGGTCGTGGAGGACCTTCTCGAGCGGGCGACCGGCGGTCGCGGCAAGCCGAGCGCACGCGTCACTC
The DNA here is from genome assembly GCA_025774865.1 of bacterium. Classification (GTDB taxonomy): domain Bacteria; phylum ARS69; class ARS69; order ARS69; family ARS69; genus JALGZO01. The sequence continues at coordinate 7,750 of JALGZO010000760.1, forward strand.
GGGCGAACGCGGCGGAGGCCATGGCGATCCTGCTCGTCGTCGGCGCCGCGGTCTTGTTCTCGGTCCGAAGTGCGCAGGGATGGATGTTCCCGTTCGGGTTCGGGCTGGATCCGAAACACTACCCCGAGCGGGCGCTCGACTTCATGTACGCGCAAGGGGTGCGCGGGCCGATTTTCAACACCGACGTTTGGGCGTCGAGTCTGCTTCGGCGCTGGCACGGAAGGCGTTTTCCGGTTTTCGTCGACGCGCGGCTCGAGGTCTATCCGGAGGAATTCTGGAGGGACACGTACTACCGGGTGTTGCAGGCGGGGCCCGGGTGGCGCGACGTGCTCCGAAAATACAACGTGCAATCCGCCATCCTGCGGCGCGAGCCGGGGAAAATAGACGATCGGATCGGCGAGGCGCTGTGGAACGAGCCCGATTGGGCGCTCGTGTACTGGGACGACTACGTCATGGTCTTTGCGCGCTATGGACCGGACGCGCCGCGTCGTCACGACATGATCATCCCCAACTGGGAGACGACCACGTTTCTGCCGCGCCGACCGTCGGAGGTGACCGAGCTTTCCGGAGCGATGCTCGCCGAGGCTGCGAACGAGATTTCTCAGATGGCCGAATGGGACCCGGACTCGTTCCTGCCGCACTGGGCGCTCGCCAGTGCTTGGACGGAGCTGGGGGAGGGCGAGGCGGCCGTCGAGGTCTTCGATCGGCTCGCCTCGCGCAAGGCCGCGCGGAACAACTCGGCGTTCGCCGCGAGTCGGGCGGCGGCCGAGATCGTGGCGGGGGATCGGGAGCGTTGGGTCGAGCTCATCCGGGAAGCCGGTCGGGACCCCGACAGCGCGAGCGAGCTGTTCAAGGCGGCTCTACTGCTCAAAAAGGCGGGCAAGCTGGACGCCGCGATCGAACTCTACCGCGGGGTCCTCGCGGTCTCGCCGCAGGACGCGGACGCCATGAACAACCTCGCCGTACTTCTGGCCCGCGATGGGGAAAGCGTGGCCGAGGCGCTCAGCCTGCTGGAGGACGCCATGCGGCTGCGCCCGCAGGATGGCTACTACGTCGCGTCACGCGGCGAAGTCTACTGGCTCGCCGGGGATCCCGCGCGGGCCCGAGCCGACTTCGAGAGGGCTCTGGAGTTGCTCCCTGAAGAGGAGGTCGCCGCCCGGAACGAAGTCTTCCGCTGGCTCTCCCGGTTGGAGTAGCGGAGTCGTTGCCGGGGGGAATTGGCCGGTGGTACTCTCGCCCGTCCTCCACACCCCACCGGAGAAAGCGATGTCGTCGCCGCCGACCACACCACTCGCGAAGACGTACGATCCGTCGAGTGTCGAGGAGAGGATCTACGCCGCCTGGAAGCAGGCGGACCTGTTCCGGGCCGATGCGTCCTCCGGCAAGCCGCCGTTCACGATCATGATTCCGCCGCCGAACGTGACCGGCGTTCTCCACATGGGGCACGCGCTCAACAACACCCTGCAGGACGTCGTGATCCGTCACCGGCGTATGGCGGGCTACGAAGCGCTTTGGTTGCCGGGCACCGACCACGCCGGCATCGCCACCCAGGCCGTCGTCGAGAAGGACCTCTACGAGCAGAAGAAGGTGAAGAAGAAGGATCTCGGGCGGGAGGCATTCCTGAAGGAAGTCTGGAACTGGGTCGAGCACCACGGGAACGCGATCCTCGGTCAGCTCGAGCGGCTCGGTTGCTCCTGCGATTGGTCACGGACGAAGTTCACGCTCGACGAAGACATGTCGCGGGCCGTCCGGGTGGCGTTCGTGCGTCTCTGGGAGAAGGGGCTCGTTTATCGGGGGGCGCGCCTCGTCAACTGGGACTGCACGCTCCAGACGGCGGTCTCCGACGACGAGATCGAGTACGTCCCCAGGCAGGGTAAGCTCTGGTACTTCAAGTATCCCGTGAAAGGGAAGGATGGGGAGTTCGTTTCGGTCGCCACGACGCGTCCCGAGACGATGCTCGGAGACACTGGCGTCGCGGTCCATCCGGACGACGATCGTTATCGTTCCCTGATCGGGGCGACCCTCGTTCTGCCGCTCGTCGGCCGCGAGATTCCGGTCGTGGCGGACGAGAGCGTCGACTCCGAATACGGCACGGGGGCCGTCAAGGTGACCCCCGGGCACGACCCCGCCGACTACGAGCGCGGGCAGCGCCACGGCCTCGCCGTCGTCAGCATCCTGAATCCCGATGGCACCCTCGGACTCGAGGCCGGCCCGTACGAGGGTATGTCGCGCCCGATGGCCCGCAAGCAGGTCTTGAAAGATCTGGACGCACAGGGCCTGCTCGGACCCATCGAGGAGATCGAGCACAACGTGGCGCTGTCGGACCGCTCGAGAGATCCGATCGAGCCGCTGGTCAGCGAGCAGTGGTTCGTGAAGATGGGCCCGCTTGCCGGTCCCGCGATCGAAGCCGCTCGCAGCGGGCGACTCCGGTTCGTGCCCGGGCGCTGGGAGAAGGTGTACCTCGATTGGTTGGAGAACATCCGCGACTGGTGCATCTCACGCCAGCTCTGGTGGGGGCACCGGATCCCGGTCTGGTACGACGAGGACGGGGTTCCCGCCGCCTCCGTCGAGGAGCTCGAGATCGGTACGGCGCACCCCGAGACCGGCAAACCGATCGTTCGCCAGGACGACGACGTGCTGGACACGTGGGCATCGTCGTGGCTGTGGCCGTTCTCGACCCTCGGCTGGCCCGAGAGGACCGAGGACCTCGCGCACTTCTATCCGACCCAGTTCCTGGGCACGGCCCGGGACATCATCTACCTCTGGGTCGCGCGGATGGTGATGGCCGGCCACGAGCTGCTCGATCACCTGCCGGAAGAGAACCGCGTCCCGTTCTCCACCTGCTTCATCAACGCCACCGTGCTCGATGGGATCGGTCGGCGAATGTCGAAGAGCCTGGGCAACGGCATCGATCCGATCGAGATGATCGATACCTATGGCGCCGACGCGGTCCGCTACTCGCTCGTGATCCTGACCCGTGAGGGTCAGGACGTGAAGCTCTCGGAGAATCGATTCGAGCTCGGTCAACGGTTCTGCAACAAGATCTGGAATGCGGCTCGCTTCGCGCTCGGCAATCTCGACGGCTCGATCGGCGGTGGAGAAGGCGATGCGCTGGAGGATCGGTGGATCCGCTCACGTACGGCCGTGATGATCGAGCAGGTGTCGGCGGCGCTCGAGGAGTACCGATTCCACGACGGGGCGCAGGAGCTGTACCGCTTCTTCTGGAACGACTTCTGTGACTGGTATCTCGAGATCGCCAAGCGTCGCCTCGGTCCGGAAGCCTCTGCGGCCGACCGCGACGCGGCGCGCGCGACGCTGAGTCGCGTCCTTTCCGCCTCGCTGCGAATGCTTCATCCCTACCTTCCGTTTCTGACCGAAGAGCTGTGGAGTCACCTGCCCGGCGCGGAGGGATACATCACGACGGCGCCGTGGCCCGACGCTTCCGGCTTCGCCTTCGACGAATCGGCCGAGGCCGACTTCGATCGGATGCGGGAGGCGATCGCCGCCGTCCGCAACGTGCGAAGCCACATGCACGTGCCGCCGTCCGCCGAGATCCGCGTGCTTCTGAGGGCCGATGACGAGGAGCTCGAACGCGTGCTTCGCGAGACGCGAGAGATCTCGTCGCCGCTCGCGCGGATCTCGGACTGGGAGTCGGGCCGCGATCTGCAAAAGCCGTCGTCCTCGGCGAGTGCGGTCATCCGCGGCGGAACGCTGTACGTTCCCCTCGAGGGAATCATCGACGTCGAGGTGGAGAAGAAACGGCTCGAGAAGGAGAGTGCACGCCTCTCCGGTCTCATCCAGGGGACGGAGAAGAAACTTTCGAACGAGAACTTCGTTCAACGAGCGAGGCCGGACGTGGTGGAGCGAGAGCGGGAAAAGCTCTCGAGCTTCAAAGGAGACCTGGATAACGTCATGGCGGCCCTACGAGACTTGGACTAACGTCTTCGGAGAAGACGCCGCCCGGGCGGGGAGGGAAGGATGAAAGCGACTCTCGGCGGCTTTGTGGTTCCCGCTCTCGCTCTCGCCGTCGCCGTCGCCGGCGCGAACGAGATCCACGTCACCGTCTACAACAATGATCTGGCCCTGGTGAAGGAAGTGCGCTCGGTCGAATTGCCGAAGGGCACGGGCGAGTTCTCCTTCGTGGGCGTGCCGGCCCGAATCGATCCCACTTCCGTACGCCTCGGGGTCCGCGGGGGCGGATCCCTCAGCGTTCTCGAACAGAACTACCGCTATGACCTCGTCAGCCGCGAGAAGCTTCTCGAGAGGTACCTGGACCAGCCGACGCGGGTCGTGACCAAGCACGACAAGCTGCACGAGGGAATCCTGAAGACAGCGAGCGGATCGCTCGTGCTCGAAACCGCGGACGGTGTCGTGCTGCTGGCGAACGACGAGATCGCGGACATCACCTTCCCCGAGATTCCCGAAGGTCTCATCACGCGGCCGACGCTCGTCTGGATCGTCGACAACGACGGGGACGCGAAGCGGGACCTCGAGATCGCATACCTCACCGAGGGGATGGCGTGGCATACGGAGTACGTGGCCGCGGTCGACTCGAAGGACGAACGCATGACTCTCAACGGCTGGGTATCGATCCAGAACAATTCCGGCGCCACTTACGAAGGCGCGCACGTCAAGGTCGTCGCCGGGGACGTTCACCGGGCCCAGCGCCCTGGTGGCATGCCTCGCGGAATGAAGGTGATGGCGATGGATTCGGCGGCGCCGGGATTCGAGGAGCGATCCTTCTTCGAGTACCACCTGTACGACCTCGATCGAACGACGACGCTCGCCGATAGAGAGGTGAAGCAGATCCAGCTCCTCGAGGACCGGGAGGTCCCGCTCACCAAGGTATATGTCTACGAACCCTCCCGGGTGGATGACAAAGTCCAGGTCAAGATCGAGTTCGAGAACACGAAGGAGAACGACCTCGGGATTCCGCTGCCCGGCGGCAAGTTCCGCGTGTACCGAGAGGACATGGACGGGGCTCTCGAATTCGCCGGCGAGGATTTCATCGACCACACGGCCCGCGACGAGAAGGTATCGATCGTTCTCGGCAACGCGTTCGACCTGGTCGGTGAGCGGAACGAGACCGACGCGAGGCGCATCTCCAACCGGATCTGGGAGCGGACCTTCGAGATCAAGCTCCGAAACCGCAAGGAAGAGGACGCCGTCACGATCCTCGTGCGGGAGCATCCCGGTGGCATCTGGAACGTCCTGGAGTCGAGCCACGAGTGGGAGAAACCGAACACGCGCGACCTGGAGTTCGAAATCCCAGTGAGCGCCGGCGAGGAAGTCTCGGTCACCTATCGCGTGCGAGTGGAGTACTGAGGAGCCCATGGAAGGCCTCGGTGAGTTCCTGAGAAAGGGCCGCAATGAGGCCGGCTTGTCTCTCGAAGAGCTCGCGCAAAGGACTCGAATCCGGGTCGAGAGCCTGGAGTCGTTGGAGCGCGAAGATCTCGAAGCGCTCCCCACCGAAATCTATGTTCGAGGGTTCGTTAAGCTCGTTTGTCGCGAGCTCCAGCTCGCGACCGAGGACGGTCTCGTTCGCTACGAGGCGTTACGATTCAACTCGGCGCCCCCCGACGAGATCATCTGGGCCGAGGAGCGGGAGACGTCTGAACCCGGGTGGCTGGAGGAGGCGCTGAAAGACCCGGAGCGCGTGGTCAGTTTCGTGCGATCGACGATGCGGTGGGGCGCGATCGGACTCGGCGGCGTGATCATCGTCGTGGTGGGCGTCATGGGGACGCGCTGGCTCGGGCGGGGCGAGGAGCCCCGGGCCGAGGTCGTCGCGGCCACGGACGCCGCGGCGGGACAGGACGACGAAACCGCGAGTGAGCCCCCGAAGGAAGACGCCGCGGCGCCGGCCCCGCCCCCCGAGCCCGAGTCGAAGAAGCCGGATCCTCCCGCCGAGAAGCCGCCCGCGGAGGAGTCTCGTGCGGCGAAGTCCGCGCCCGACATTCAGCTCGCGCTCGTCACTCCCCAGATTCCCGAGCGGGTGGTGCCCGGGACGGTGGAGCCGGGAGAGCCAGTCGTCGAGACGCCCCCGCCCGAAGCGTCGGCGGCCGAGCCGGTCGTCGTAGACCGAACGCCAGCGCCCGCGGCATCACGCCCCGGGACCCGACCCACGGAGCGCACGTTTACGGCGCCCAGTCCCGCGGCCGGCGACCGCCTCGTCCTCATCGTGGAGGCACTTCGTCCGGTAGACATCGAGGTTCTCCTGGATGGAATCGGTCTGCCTCGCCACAAGTCGCTTGTCGGCGGCGAGCGCAAGACATGGAAGGCCGACAGCCTCTTCCTCTTGAGCGCCACGGACGGCGGTGCGATCCGGTTGTTGTTGCAGGGAGTCGACCTCGGGGTCGCCGGCACTGACGGCGAGCCGATCGTGCAAGCGAGGATCGGCCGGGGTCCCTAGCTTTCAGACCTAGCGGTTCCACTTCGCGAGCTCGGCGATGTTCGCGAGCTCTGGGCGCGCCGCGATGGCCGCCCGCACGTGCGCGATTCCCTCCTCCTCCCGACCCGATTCGGCCAACGCCACTCCCAGGTGGCCCCGAACCTCGTCGTTTCGCGTCACCCGCCACGCCTCGGTGAGCGGCGCGACTGCTTCTCCCGATCGTCCGGAGCGAATCGCCGCCCAACCGTACGTATCGAGCACCGCGGGATCGTCGGGCGCCAGCTCTCTCGCCCGCCGCGCGAGCTCGTACGCTTCCGTCGGATCGATCGACGCGTCCGCGAGAATCCAAGCGAGGTTGTTGATCGTCTCGAGGTCGTCCGCGAGGTGCGGCAGCCCGGCCCGCAGCACGCTCGCCGCCTCCCGCTTCCGGCCGGATCTCGACAGGAGCAGGGCCTTGCCGTTGACGGCAGCGGGCAGAGCGGGGTCGAGCTCGAGCGCACGATCGTATTCGTCCATGGCGCGGTCGGTCTCACCCAGCGACTCGAGCGAGAGCGCGTGATCCGAGGCGAGTGCACCATCCGACGGAAGCAGGCGCGTCGCCTCGCTGTAAGCCCACACGGCCCCCGCGGGATCGTTCTCGTCGGCCAGCAAGCTCGCGAGCGTCTTCCACCCCTTCGCGTGCTCGGGATCGACCTCGACGATTCGGCGGCAGGTCTCGGTCGCCCCTTGGTCATCGTCGACCCTGAGCCGGAGACGCAGGATACGCTCGAGAATGGAGAGGTTCTCGGGATCACCGGCCACGAGCGCGTCGACGAAGGCCCGCTCTTGGTCCTTCGGGCTCTCCATGACGACTCCGGGTAGCTGGTTGAGATCGTGGTAGAGCGCGATCATTTCCTTCGGATCTCGCGCCTCGAAGTCCCAGAGCTCGTCGTCGTGGCCGACCCCGTCGCCGCCGACATACCCGAGCGCATCGAGCTGGAGGCGCGTTTGCTCGTCGACTTCGAGGGAGACGGCGCCGAGCTCGCCGCCGCGGGCCAGGAACTTCCGAAGCTCTCGATGCAGCTCGCCCGCGACCTCCGCCCGCTCCGACATGAGGTTTCGAGTCTCACCGGGATCCTGCGCCAGGTCGTAGAGCTCCGGTCGAGGCGCCTCGATGTACTTCCACGAACCTCGGCGCCAGGACCGGCTCCCCGACCACCCGAAATTGAGCCGCGGGAAGAGTGACTCCGCGTAGATCGGCGTGGGATCCGCGCGTTCGCCGGCGAGAAGTGGGAGCGTCGAGGTTCCGTCGAGGTCGTCGGGGATCGGCAGTCCCAGCAAATCGAGCAGGGTCGGCATGATCTGCACGAGCGAGACCGGATCGTCGACGCGCCGACCGGACGGAAGATCCGGACCGGCCATGATCCAAGGTACGCGCATCGATGCGTCGTACACGAAGAAACCGTGTGACGACTCGTCGTGTTCGCCGAGCGACTCGCCGTGATCGGCGGTCACCAGAACCACGCATCGCTCCACGACGTCGCCGAGACCGTCGAGGAGCCGCCCGATTTGCTCGTCCACGAACGCTACCTCGCCGTCGTATGGGGAGGAACGGACGCGCGCAGCGATGTGCGACGGCGGCTGTTGCGGCGAGTGGGGATCGAAGAAGTGAATCCACGCGAAGAAGGGATCGGGCCCCGTGGCGGCGCCGCGAATCCAAGGGAGCGCGGCATCCACGACGACGTCGGCCGGGCGTTGGTCGGTGTAGAGCCGGTTGAGCAGGTCACCCGCGACCGGATCCTGAACGAAAGCGTCGTCGTAGAGGTCGAAGCCTTGAGCCGTGCCGTAGCGACGCTCGAGCGGCACCGCCGCGAGGAACCCGGCCGTGTTCCAGCCGGCGCTGCGGAGGATCTCAGCTAGCGTCTCCGCGTCGTCGGGGAGCCGGGCCGCCCCGTTGTCCCGCACGCCGTGACGATCGGGATAGAGGCCGGTCAGGATGGAAGCGTGTGAGGGGAGCGTCAGCGGAACGGGAGCGGTCGCATCCGTGAATGTGACACCACGCCCCGCGAGCCGGTCGAGCACAGGGGTCCAGTCCGCCTGCGCGTCGTAGCAACCGATGCGATCCGCGCGGCAGGTATCGATGGTGATGAGAAGGACGTGCGGGGCGGAGGGTGGGCGTCCGCAGCCGGTCAGTGCGAGGACGAGCAGCAGTACGCGATTCGCGGTCGTGATTCTGGAGGAAGCTGTCACCGGCCATGCTCTCGAGATGGGGATCATCGAACCGATCGATCTTATCGGACGACGACGAGCTTGTCCGTGGCGGTGTCGCGCCCCTGGGACAGGCGCAGGAGTGGATCCCCGAGGCCCGGACCCCCGGCGTA
>JALGZO010000761.1 GCA_025774865.1 bacterium
GAGCCCGCTGATTCATGATCTGCTCCCTTCGAAAGCGCGAGAGGGAGGCCGGCCGCCCAGGGGCAGCGGGCCGACAATCAGCAACAAGCAATGTCAGATTGCTGTTGTCAGCAATAATATGCCCTCGTGGACGACGGCTGTCAACCTGTAGACTGGCTCAATATGCTCAAACACCGGGTTCTGATGGGGGAGGGGGATGGCCATGGTCGGTTCCAGGTTCATTGTGGACAATGGTATAGACTTGACGGGCTGTCTCTCGGGACCTACCCTGGCATGGTGACCCAACGGAGGATCCCGGCATGGCCCACGCCACTCCGAAACGTCTCCCGCGGAGGTACCGGGAGGTCTGGCTCGCGCTGCACGAAGCGGATGAGCGGGCCGCCTCTCGGGCGGAGCTTTGCCGCCGGTTGGGCGTTTCGACCCACACCGTCCAGCGGATTCTCGTGGACGGTGCGGTCCCCGACTTTTCCAAGCGGCAGAGTACACGCCTCACCCGATCCTGGGCCCGCACTCTGACGCGTCTGGCGTATCACCTCGAGCATGACCCGCGGGATTGGATCGAGCGGGTGGGAATCCGTTGGGACGAGGGTGTACGACGCGCGTCGGAATCTGCCGTCGGGCCACGACGCCAAGGTGGGGAGCCGGCTCGTTCGACCACGGGCGCCGGCGTCGAAACACTCGGGAGAATCCGATCCCGGGCGGCGAGAGGGGATCCAGATCCCGTCGAGGTCGGTTTCGTGGACCTTCGGCCCTTCGTGGATCCGCTTCCGACGGCTGACTCGTTCTTCGAGGCCTACGCGCACCGGCTCGTGGGGTCGCTCGAACCCAGCTGGGGGATCCGAACGCGGAAGGGGGCTGCCGCCGACCTCGTCGATGCGCTCACGGCCGAGAGCCCCGAGCTTTCTCTTGCGCTCGGACTCTTCGAGACAGGCTACTTGAGGAACCGCGGCCTCGCGTTCCTTCCGCTTCCGGGCTGGCGCCTGGGGTTCTCGGCGGTCTGGGTCGCGGGAGAATCGCGCTCCTCATCGGTGACCTGGGGCGAAATCGCGTCCCCCGATCCCCGGGGGGGATTGCGCTACATGGTCCAGGAATGCGACCCAGCGTGGTCGCTCGTTCGTAGCCAGTGGGCAGTTCATCCGGAGCGGATTGTCGTCCGGCGGCGCGCAGTGCCGGAGCTCCTGGCCGAGGATCTGAAGCGACGGGCGCAGCGACGACCGAACGAGACCACGGCGCTCGTCGCCGACGAGGAGACCTGTCGGCGGGCCTTTGACGAACTCGAGCGCCAAGACGGATTCGGCCGCCACTTCGAAGCCGTCCGCGTTGCTCCGCCGGCTGCGGAACGCCCTCGGTTCCGGCTCGGCGTGGCGGTGCGCGCCGACTCGACGAGGTGGCTCGAGCTATTGCAGCACGCGTGGCGGGAAGAGCTGTTCGGAACGTCGCGGGCCGCCACCGCAGCGCTCTATGCGGATTTGTTGTCGACGACTTCTCGGACGCTGGTGGCATCGAACGGGCTCCCGGATGAGCTCCCGACGAACGTCCGCCCCGAGCATTTCCCCGAGGCGAATGCCGAGTTCCAGGACGTGTTCGCCCGGCAGCTGATCTCGTCCCTCTTGGCGACGCGTGCGCTCGGAGGAGTCTCTAGCGGTGGCGCCACTGACGAAGAGTGGGACTGTATCGTTCGCCTCGCTCGATCGGTCGTCCCTCCCGAGTGGCGCACGACTCTGGATGAGGTCGCCTGGGTCGCAAAGCTCGAGAGGTCGGGCGGCGCCGCCGACGAGATCCGACCGTTTCACACGTACTGCCAGTCTTGCTCCGGTTCACTCCGTGAGTACCCTGGTCCCTCGCCGAACTACTGCCGCTTCTGTTCCGATGAGGGGGGAGACCTTCTCCCGCGCGACGAGGTCCAGCAACTCATCGCGCGTTGGATGACGTTCTGGCAGGAGGGAATCTCCGAGGAAGAAGCGCTCGACCGTGCCGCACGTTACATGAGCGCGATGCCGGCCTGGTCGTGAGGGCGGCAGGTCAGGTGCCGTGCTCCACGCGGCGCTCCAGCACTTCCCACCGGGCGTCGACGTCGCTCTGAATCCTGGCGATATGCTCGTCGTCGAGCTGACGAAACCGGCCCTGCTTCCGCAAGTAAGGTTCCACGGGATCACCCGGATGGTCCGCGGTGAAGCGCCACCGCTCCCCGTTCTCCACCTCCAGGAGCGGGAAGACGCGGTTGCGCACCGCCATGCGGGCCAGCTGGATCGAATCCTCGTCGGCGCTCTTCCAACCCGGCGGACAAGGGGACAGGATCTGGATGAACCGGGTACCGTGGATGCTCTTGGCCTTCGTGACCTTCTTCACGAGATCATCGGGATACGCGACGGAGGCGGTGGCGGCGTAGGGGATCCGGTGGGCGGCCAGGATAGCGATCATGTCCTTCTTCGGCCGGGTCTCGGGGCTCTCCGCCGGAGTCGTCGTGGTCCAGGCCCCCCACGGTGTGGAGGATGAGCGCTGGACCCCGGTGTTCATGTACGCCTCGTTGTCGTAGCAGAAGTAGATGATGTTCTCGTTTCTCTCGGCGGCGCCGCTGAGCGCCTGAATCCCGATGTCGAAGGTGCCGCCGTCCCCGGCCCAAGCCATGACGGTGGTGCTCGTCTGGCCGCGCACATCGAGGGCCGCCCGGATGCCGGACGCCGCCGCGGCCCCCGTTTCGAACGCCGTATGGAAGAGCGGAACCTTGAGCGACGACTGGGGAAACGGCCCGGCGATGATCGACCAGCAACAAGCGGGGAGAGTGACGATGGTGTCGGGGCCGAGGGCCTTGAGCACCAGGTTCATGGCGATGGGGGCACCGCAGCCCGGACAGGCGAGATGCCCGGAGGCGAGAAACTCTTCCCGGGGGATCCGTTCCTTGAGGTCGATCTGAGTCATGCGTGGACTCCCAGCCAGATATCTTCCTTCTCCGGCGCGCCCGCCGTGCGCGTCTGCTCGACGATGTCGTGGATGAGCTCGGGAGTGACGTCCCGTCCGCCGAGCCCCACCACGTAACCGTAGAGGGCGGGCCTCCTCTCCGGAGCGAGGTCGTAGAGGGCCGAGCGGATCTCTTCCGCGAAGATGCCCCCATGACCGGGCGAGATGTTCCGGTCGAGGACCGCCACGCGCCGGGCCGGGGCCAAGGCCTCGCGCAGGAGGTCCGTCGGGAACGGACGGAACATCTTGACCTTCACGAGCCCGACCGCCTCGCCTCGATCTCTCAAGGTGTTCACGACATAGCGGCTCGTGGAGGTGATCGTGCCTGACGTCACCAGAAGAATCTCCGCGTCCTCGGTACGGTAGGTCTCGATCGGTCCGTAGCGACGACCCGTGAGCTGGCCCCACTCCTCGTCCAGCTCGACCATGACGCGGCGCGCTTCGTCCATGGCGTCCTGCTGGCGTAGCCGGATCTCCATGTACACATCCGGTCGCGTGAGAGCCCCGAACGCAATGGGGTCGTTCACGTCGAGCTTGTGCCGAGCCTCGCGGCGGGGCAGGAAGCTGTCGACGATCTCCTGGTCGGGGATGTCCACCGGTTCGGACGTATGGGAGAGATAGAACGCGTCGAGCACGAGCATCACCGGCAAGTCGACGGCCTCGGCGAGCTTGAACGCCTGCACCGTGGTGTCCAGCACCTCTTGATTCGTCTCGCAGTAGAGCTGGATCCAGCCCGTGTCCCGCTGAGCGAGAGAATCGTTCTGGTCGGTCCAGATGTTCCAACCCGGCGCCATGGCCCGGTTGATGTCAGCCATGACGACGGGGAGCCTTCCGAGCGAAGCCCAGTGCAGCAGCTCGTGCATGAGCGCGAGTCCTTGCGAAGACGTGGCCGTGAACGTCCGCGCCCCCGCGGCCAACCGCGCCGCAAGCCGCCCCTTCGCGCACATCTCGGACAGTTCCTCGACGATCTGGGTCTGGGGGGTGATCGGATACGCGGAGATCACTTCGGCGCGGGCCAGCTGGACGCCCCAGGAGACGGCGTGGTTTCCGACGATGACCTTCTTCACAGTCCCTCCCGGGTCATTGCCATCGCACCCCGTGGGCACTCCGCATTGCACAGGCCGCACCCCTTGCAGTAGTCGTAGTCGATATCGAATCCCGAACCGTCTTCCCGACGGGAGATGGCCATGTCGGGGCAGAAGATCAGGCAGATCTCGCACTGGTTGCACACCGCGCAATTGAAGCAGCGACGCGCTTCGTCGAGGGCGTCCTGGTGAGAGAGTCCTTCGTTGACCTCGGCGAAGCTCGCACGGCTGCGGTCCGCGGAGAGAGAGCGGTCCGCATGTTTCGGAATCCGGACGAAGTGGTCCAGGTTGAGGTCCTCGAGCGGCACGACTTCGTTGACGGAATTGTTGCGGTGAATCGGGTCGTCCCCGCGCCACCGAGTGACACTGACGTTGCCCCGTGGCCCCAGGCGTAGGAGGGAGGGGTCGGCGCCGTTGGACTCCCCACGCCTCCTGCAGAGGAACATGTCGATTCCGACGGCGGCCCGCTTGCCCGACCCTAACGCGTCGGCGATCGTATGGGGTTGCTCGACGATGTCGCCACCGGCAAAGAACCCGGGGCGTCGGGATTGGCCGAAGTCGTCCACGCGCACGGTCCAGTCGTCGTGGTCGACTTCCGGCGGAAACGTCCCGAACTGCGGTCCTTCGCCAATGGCGGTGAGCACGGTGTCGGCCGGGACGAAGAACTCGCTTCCCTCGATCGGAACGGGCCGCCTCCTTCCGGAGGCATCGGGTTCGCCCAGACGCATCCTGATACAGTCGAGACCGGTGAGGCGGCCCTCTTCGGAGCGAACTGCAACCGGGGTGGCGAGGAACTCGAATTTGACGCCCTCGCGTTCCGCCTCGGCGACTTCCTCGTCGTTGGCCGGCATCTCGATCCGGCTGCGTCGATAGAGAACGAGTGTCTCGGCACCGAGGCGGAGGCTCGACCGCGCACAGTCCATCGCCGTGTTGCCGCCTCCGACGACGACGACTCGTGCTCCGATTTCAGGCCGACTGCCGGAGTTCACTTCGCGGAGAAACGAGAGACCGGGGCGCAGGCCGTCCACGTCCTCGCCCTCGATTCGCAGGCCGAGGCTTCGGTGGACGCCGGTCGCGACGAACACTGCATCGAACCGATCGAGCTCGCTCCACGGAATGTCGGTTCCCACGCGAACGCCGCAGCGGAACACCACGCCGACGATTCGGATTCGTTCGATCTCGCGCGCCAAGACTTCCTTCGGCAGGCGATAGTCGGGGATGCCCAAGCGAAGCACGCCGCCCGGCTCGGGCGCAGCTTCGAACACGGTCACCCCGTAGCCCAACCGGGCGAGGTGGTAGGCGCAAGCCAGCCCGGCGGGACCGGAACCGATCACCGCGACCGTTTCCGGACGCGTACGGGGCACGCGTCCCGGCCAACCCGCTGGCGCCAGATCCCCCAGCATCCGCTCGACCGCGTGGATCGCGACCGCGCCGTCGAACGACGCCCGGTGGCAGGCCCCTTCGCACGGGTGATAGCAGACGCGTCCGGTGGTGGCGGGCATGGGGTTCTCGCGGAGGACGAGATCGACGGCTTCATCGACCCGACCTTCGCGCAGAAGATTCATGTACCCCTCGATGTCGATTCCGACGGGGCAGCCTTCGGCACAGGGAGAAACGCGGTCGCGGTACATCGGGCGGATGTACTTCCACGAACCGGTCTTGTTGACGCGCGTGCTCAGACCTCCCGCCGCCATGGGGGGAGTCGGACGTGGGTCAGACATGGGCGATCTCCTCACCCGGGGCGCGTCGCACGAGGTCGGCCGCTTCTTGCGCCGCGCGGATGTTTTCTTCCGGCCGGGGGACATCTTCAGAAATGGCCTCGCAGACGGAATCGAGCCGGACGAGACCGGAGTCCAGGGCGAAGGCGCCCAGAATGGCGGTGTTGACGATCGGCTGCGTCTTGGAGCCCAGCCCGTGCTCACGCGCGATGGCGTTCGCATCCACCGTGGCGACGCGGTAACGCGCGGTCAGCCGAGTGTACTCTTGGGGGGACCGTTCCGAGTTGATCAGGATGGACCCGCCTGGCTTCAGGCCCGTCGTCACGTCTACGGCCTCGACGAGGGTGGGGTCGAGGACGATGAGGTCGTCGGGGGCCGTAATCTCGCACCGCAGCAGAATGGGGCCGTCGCTCACCCGCAGGAATGCGGTGACCGGGGCACCGCGGCGCTCCACCCCGAAGGCGGGAAACGACTGGACGGACTTCCCCTCCCGGAACATGGCGGCGGCCAACAGCTTCGAAGCGACGACCGCCCCTTGTCCTCCTCGTCCGTGGATCCGAAGCTCTCGCAAGCGGCTCTCCTCACGGTACCTTGGGTGGGCGGAGCTGGGCTCGGTGCGGGCCGAGCCGGGACCGCACCGGTAGCCTTTACAGCGGCCCGTCGACCCATGATATTGAGGACGGGGGAGTCAGGAAAGAGGAGACTCATGGGAACCATGCCGGATCACGGGACCGGGGCCCTTTGCCCGGAGGCCCAGGCGGACGGAGTCCCCTGCGAAACGGTGGAAAGCGATTGCTCGACGTGCGAGAGGACCCTCGCCGGACAGGGCGGCACCGGCGAGACGCGGGCGAGGCCGGACGAACCGCTCCCTCGGCGCGGCTAGCGCTATTCGATCTCGACCTCGGCCTCTTCGACGAGCACCGCGTAGCTGTAGCCCGCTCCGAAGTCCCGGTCGACCGCGACCACGCCGCGCACGATCACGAGATCGCCCACGGCCGACTCGCCGTTCGTGGTCACGGTGAGATCGTGGGTCCCCGCCTCGGGGTCGCCGCTGCCGTCCTGGATGTGCAGCCAGTTCCGCCCCAGGATGCCGGCGTTGTACTTCACGACCCGGCCCCGCACGACTACCTCGCTCGCGGCGAGCTCGCTGCGGCGAGCCCAGAGATCGGCCACTCGGTGGCCGCCCGCGGCCTTCTCGATGGAATCGAGGTCGAGGTCCGGGAGTGCTTTCCGCTCCTCGAATCCCGGAACGCCGGCGTGAGGATCGGCGCCGGGTTCGGAGCCGGTGGACGCGACGTGCGTCGGGCGCAACTCGCTGACGAAGTAGACGGCATCGAACGTCCGACCGAGCGATTCGCTGTGGAATCCGTCCATCCGCATCTCGAGCCCGATTGCGATCTCGTCCCCGAGCGCGACCACGGTCTTCGGCCCGGCCGCCCACACCTGCTCGCCGTCCCGCTCGAGCGCCACATAGGTGTAATTCCCAGCGTCCATCGTCTCGGTCACGTTGCCGACGAAACGTCCGGAGGGAACCTGCGACTCGGGGGCTGCCTCGGCTTCGGACTGGGGGGCTGCCTCGGCCTCGGATCCGCCTCCCCGGGAGCAGGCGAGTGTCGACGGGAGTATCGCGATGAAGATCCATGAAAGGGCGGTCAGGCCGAGTCTCACGGGATGCATGGTCTCTTCTTTCTGAGTTGGGGGCGAGAGCACTCTGGAAATCGTCTCAACCTACCCACGACCTGAGCCCTTGTCCAAGGGAGTTCGACAGGTGGTGTGAGTTTCGACTTTGCTGACGACGCAGCTGGGCCCGTCGAAGAGCTCGTGAACGTCAAGACGGTGTAAGTCGCCTAGGGGGCGAGCAGGTCGATCGGGCGAAGGTCCAGGCGCTCGTACGACTCCACGCCTTCGGTGACCCGTATCATGGTGGCCGGGGGCGTGTCGTCGATCACGTTGTGGTGATCCGAGGCCGGCCACACGATCTCGATGGTGCGAATACGCGTGGCCGCCCCGAGGCCGATTTCCTGCCGGCCGGGTGAGCCGCCGAAGCTGCTGACGCTGCCGACGGCGCGGTGGATCTCGCGGACCTCTTCGCCCTCTTCGATGACGACCCGAACCCTCGCACCCACCGCGTCCCGGTTGCTCT
>JALGZO010000762.1 GCA_025774865.1 bacterium
CCATTCTATCTTCCCACGAAGGAGCGAGACGCCTGGCGAGCGATTCTGCGCGAGCTCGATCAGTGATCCCGACTTCCTGCGGGCCCGGCTGACTGGGCCCGGCCCCTTCGGGCTGCCGTCTCCCCCCCGGCGCCCGTCGTCTCACAGCCATGGCCGTTTCCGGGGCGCTCTCACCCGCGCGAATCAAACCCCAGGTCGCATCACCTCTGGCGTTCTCGGGATTTCCGTATATGCTGGTTCGCCCGAAAGCCGCCCCCGGCGGACGAACGCAAACGGCGCGCCCAAAGACCGAGGAAACAGATGTCTTCTGCCAAGATCACCTGGACGAAGATCGACGAGGCCCCCGCTCTCGCCACCCACTGTCTGCTGCCCATCGTGCGAGCTTTCACGAAGGGCACCGGGGTCGAGATCGAGACGGCGGACATTTCTCTGGCCGGGCGCATCCTCGCCAACTTCCCCGATCGGCTACGTGACGATCAGAAGGTCCCCGACGAGCTCAGCCGCCTCGGCGACGTAGCCAAGACTCCGGCCGCCAACATCATCAAGCTGCCGAACATCAGCGCCTCGATCCCTCAGCTGCAGGCCGCGATCGCGGAACTACGGAGCAAGGGCTACGACGTGCCGGATTACCCCGAGGAACCGTCGACCGACGAGGAGCGCGCATTGCAGGCCCGCTTCGCCGTGGTCCTCGGCTCCGCAGTGAACCCGGTGCTGCGCGAGGGCAACTCGGATCGGCGACCGGCCGTGTCGGTGAAGAAGTTCGCGCAGAAACATCCTCACAAGATGATGCAGGACTGGCCGGACTCCGGTTCGGTGACGCGTGTCGTGCACATGAGCGACAGCGACTTCTACGGCAGCGAGAAGTCCGTGACCATGGGTGCGGCCACCGACGTCCGCATCGAGTTCGCTGACACGGCCGGAGCCGTGTCCGCGCTGAAAGAGAAGGTGTCGCTGCTCGACGGCGAGGTCATCGATTGCGCGGTGATGAACGTGACCGCGCTGCGCGCGTTCTACTCCGAGCAGATGGCACGGGCGAAGGCGGACGACGCGCTGCTCTCGCTGCACCTCAAGTGCACCATGATGAAGGTCTCTGACCCTATCATGTTCGGGCACTGCGTCTCGGTCTACTTCGCCGATGCTCTCGAGAAACACGCCGAGGCACTGAGCGAGATCGGCGCCAACCCCGACCACGGTCTGGCCGACGTGCTCGACAAGCTCGATCGCCTGTCCGCGGAGAAGAAGGCCGAGATCGAGGCGGACATCGCCGCCTGCTACGAGAGTGGTCCCGCACTCGCCATGGTCGACTCGCGCAAGGGCAAAACGAACTTGCATGTGCCGAACGACGTGATCGTCGACGCGTCGATGCCGGTCGTGATCCGCGACGGCGGCAGGATGTGGAACGAAAGCGACGCGCTGCAGGACACGATCGCCATGGTTCCGGACCGCTGCTACGCCCAGATGTACCAGGCGGTCGTCGAGGATTGCCAGAAGCACGGCCAGTTCGATCCAGCGACGATGGGAAGCGTGAGCAACGTCGGGTTGATGGCCAAGAAGGCCGAGGAGTACGGCTCGCACGACAAGACGTTCACGGCTCCGGCCGCCGGAACGGTCCGAGTCGTCGATGCCGGTGGTGCGACTCTGCTCGAGCAGAACGTCGAGCCCGGTGACATCTTCCGCATGTGTCAGACGAAAGACGAGGCCATTCGCGACTGGGTGAAGCTCGCTGTCACGCGCGCACGGGCCACCGAATCGCCCGCGGTCTTCTGGCTCGACGCGAACCGCGGCCACGACGCGCAGATCATTTTGAAGGTGGAAGCGTACCTGCCCGAGCACGACACCGAGGGCCTGGAGATTCACGTCATGAAGCCCGTGGACGCGATGACGTTCTCGCTCGAGCGTATCCGCCGCGGCGAGGACACGATCGCCGCTACCGGCAACGTGCTACGTGACTACCTCACCGATCTCTTCCCGATCCTCGAGCTGGGCACGAGCGCCCGTATGCTCTCGAGTATGCTCTCGATCGTTCCGCTTCTCGAGGGCGGCGGGCTTTTCGAGACCGGCGCCGGCGGTTCCGCGCCCAAGCACGTGCAGCAGTTCTTGAGCGAAGGCCACCTCCGCTGGGATTCGCTGGGCGAATACTGTGCCCTCGTGCCTTCCCTCGAGCTCGTCGCGAGCAACACCGGCAACCCCAAGGCGGCGTTGCTTGCGAGAACCCTGGATGAAGCCATCGGGCGATACCTCGAGGACGCTCGCTACCCCTCGCGCAAGGTGAACGAGATCGACAATCGCGGGTCCACCTTCTACCTCACCTTGGCGTGGGCCCGAGCCCTCGCCGCGCAGGACGAGGACGCCGAGCTGAAGGCGCGCTTCGCGCCGGTGGCGGCGGCGCTCGCGGAGAGCGACCACGAGATCACGAACGAGCTGCTGGCCGCGCAGGGGGCGTCCGTGGACATCGGAGGCTATTACCGACCCGACGATGGAAAGTGCGCCGCGGCGATGCGGCCGAGCGCCACGCTGAACCGGATCATCGACGGCATGTGACGCCTCGCGCTCAGGCAGTCTCGCCCCCGCAGCTCGATCCCGCGCCCGCCGTACACCCGAAGCAATGGCGACCGGTGACGATGGGGCGGCCGGTGTGGGCGGTCAGGTCGAAGTCCACGATGTGCCGGCTTCCCTTCGGCGTGACCGGCAGATCCAGCATCTGATTGAAGTCACAATCGTAGAGGGTACCGTCCCAGCCGACGGAGATCATCGTACGGCACATGAGCCCGTCGACGGTCGCCGGATTGTACGCGTCGATGAGCTTATGCATGTAACGCTCGTAGTTGTTCGTCGCCAGGAGGAATTCCAGGAAGCGGCTGATCGGCATGTTCGTGATCGTGTAGACCGCATCGATGTCGATGTCGTGGCGACGTTTGAGCTCGTACCTGAAGTCGGCCTCGATCGCGCTCTGCTTCGGGGGCAAGAACGCGCCGACCGGGTTGTACACGATCGTGAGGCGAAGTCCGGTGCCCTGTCCGTAGCCCACGGCGTTCAGTTTCCGGAGCGCTTCGATCGAGTCCTCGAAGACGCCCTCGCCCCGCTGGGCGTCGGTCTGCTGCGGCTGGTAGTACGGCAGGCTCGCGACGATCTCCACCTCGTGCTCGGCGAGAAAGTCGACCAGATCCGCCTGCGGCCGCAGGTTGAGTACAGTCAAGTTGCAGCGATCCATGACGTGGCGCCGGAGTTTCTTGGACTCCTCGACGAGATACCGGAAGCTCGGGTTGAGCTCCGGCGCCCCGCCCGTGATGTCCACGATCGGGATCTGCGTGCGCGCGAGGCTGGCGATGCACTGCTCAGCGGTCTCCTGCGTCATGATCTCGGTGCGATCGGGGCCCGCGTCCACGTGACAGTGCCGGCACGTCTGGTTGCAGAACTTGCCCACGTTGATCTGGAGGACCTGGATCTCCGACGTGGAGAGGCGCGGGGTGCCGGTGCTCTCCAGCCGGTCTTCGAATCGGGCGAGCCCGTTCTCCCGGCCGAGGATCTCGAGCTGACCGGAGGAGGAGGCGAGCGGATCGCCTCGCTGGATGAGAGTCGGCGCGGTGCGGGCCACTACATCGACACCTTCGCGTGAACGTTCTTCATCTGCACGCCGTGGACGAGTGCCGCGCCTCCACGAATGGCGTTCGCGACGTGGATCGCCTCCGTCATCTGCTCGAGGTTCGAGCCCTTTTCGAGGCTGTCTTGCGTGTAGGCGTCGATGCAGTAGGGGCACTGAATCGCCGAAGCCACGGCGAGCGCGATCAGGGCCTTCTCTCGCTCGCTCAGCGCGCCCTCCTCGAAAACGGCCCCATAGTAGTCCATGAACTTCTTCCAGAGCTCCGGATTCCCCTCCGACATCTCCGAGAACCGCGCCAGATCGGCGGGGTCATAGTAGGTCTCCGACATGAGGCACTCCTTCGCTGGTCCGGGCCATCTCGAAATCGCACCGGGGGCCGGACCGCGGGCTAGTCTACACGAGGACGCGGCCTCGTTGCCCCCTCTACGAGGGCGGCAAGATCCGCGTGACGGTGCTAAAATGGACGTCCCCTCGGTCGTGGACCCGCACCAGGACGTCGTTTTGCCCTTCGCCGCCGCCGCCGCCACCTTGTTTCTCGCGATTGCCGCCGAAGCGGGGCCGGCCGATCGTGCCGTCGAGCCATCGCCTTGGTGGGTCCATTTCACGGACAAGGGCCTCTCGGCCGCCGAGGAACTACCGGCGATCGAACGCGCCCGCGCGGACCTGACCGAGCGAGCCCGAAACCGCCGCGCGAAGTCCCGCTCCGGGGCGCTCACCGACTTGCTCGACGTGCCGCTCCACGAGCCGTACGTCGAGGCCGTGCAGGCAACCGGAGCGGGACTCCGAGTGCGCTTCAAGTGGCTGAACGCCGTGTCAGTCGACGCGACTGCCGATGAGCTCCGGGCGATCGAGCAGCTTCCGTTCGTCATGGCGGTGCGGCCCGTCGCGCGCGCGTGGCGGGAGCCCGTGCGCATCGAGCGCGTCCGCGTCGACCGAGCGGGCGGTGATGTGGCTCGCGGCGCGCTGGACTACGGGGAGTGCGCCTCTCAAATCCTCCCCGTTCAGATCGACCAGCTTCACGACGCCGGCTACTCGGGCGCGGGAATCCTGATCGGCGTTCTCGACACGGGGTTCGAGCTCGTCCACGACGCGCTCGGCGCGATCGACGTACAGCAATCCTGGGACTTCGTGAACGGCGACGGGACCGTCGAGAACGAAGCGGGTGACCACCCGAACCAGCACAATCACGGGACCTTCGTTCTTTCGATCGTCGGGGGCTGGGATCCCGGCAACCTGATCGGGCCCGCGTACGGCGCCACCTACCTTCTCGCGAAGACCGAGTCGCTCGACTTCGAGCAACCGGTCGAAGAGGACTACTGGGCCGCGGCGGCAGTCTGGGCGGAGAGCCTCGGAGTGGACGTGATCACGACGTCGCTCGGCTACAAGGACTGGTACACGTGGGACGATCTCGACGGGAACACGGCGACGATCACGATCGCGGCGGACCTCGCGGTGGCGAACGGGATCACCGTCGTGACCTCCGCCGGGAACCAGGGCACGCAGGACTGGACGTACATCATGGTGCCCGCCGATGGCGACAGCGTGATCGCGGTCGGAGCGGTCGATTCCCTCGACGTGTTCCAGGAGTTCAGCTCGCGCGGCCCCACCGCGGACGGGCGGATCAAGCCCGACGTATGCGCGATGGGTCAGGGAACGCTCGGGGCGGTTCCCAACACCACGTCGGACTACGGCCGCGGCAGCGGCACGTCGCTGTCGGCGCCGCTCGTCGCGGGGGCGGCCGCCCTCCTTCTCGAGGCGCACCCGCTGTGGGGTCCGATCGAAGTGCGGGAGGCGCTTCGCACCACGGCGACCCAGGCGGCGGCGCCGGACACCGCCGTCGGCTGGGGCGTGATCCGGGCCGGGGACGCGAACAGCTGGACCACGGGCGTCACCGTCGGATCCGTGGTGGATGCCGGGCAGCTCACGGTCAGTCCGAACCCGTCGGCGACCGTGTCCGTGATCCAGTGGACGCGCTTCGAGAGCCGCGACGCCGAGCTCGCCGTTTACGACGTGCGTGGGCGCCTCGTCCGCCGGCTCGGAAGCGCCCTCACGGGCACCCGGGGGTCGGTCGCCTGGAACGGCCGGGACGAGGCCGGCCGCCTCGTCCCCACGGGGATCTACTTCGCGAGGATGTCGGCGGGCGGCGGGGCTTCGACCGCCCGCGTCATCCGGATCCGCTAGCTCCCGAGTCGAGAGCTCCCGCTACCGTCATCCAGGAGCGGCGCAGGCTCACCGCACCAAGGTCAGCTTGCGGGTCTGGACCGGCCCCTCCCGCGACTCGACTCGCAGAAAGTAGACCCCGCCCGGGACGCGC
>JALGZO010000763.1 GCA_025774865.1 bacterium
CCCACGACTTCAACAACATCCTGTCCGCGATTCTGGGACACACGCAGCTGGCCAGCACGAAGATCACGCACGACTCGAGCGCCCAAGAAAACCTGCGATACGTCCTCGCTGCGGGGCGCCGCGGCAAGGACCTCGTGTCCCAAATACTGGCGTTCAGTCGACAGACCGAGCATGAGCGAAGGCCCATGCATCTTGGCCCGGCCATCGAGGAAGTTCTGAGCCTCCTGCGGGCCACCCTGCCAGCGACAATCGAGATCAAGGCCGAGCTCGAGACGAAGCCGGCGACGGTCCTCGCGGACCCTTCTCAAATGCACCAGGTCTTCGCCAACCTGTGCGCCAACGCCGCCCACGCCATGCGCGACGGGGGCGGCACGTTGGAAGTGCGACTCGAAGCAATCGACATCACGCATGAGCGCACCCAGAAGCTCGCGCCGGGACCGTACCTCCAAGTGATGATTCGCGACACCGGCAATGGAATGGAACCTGCGGTGCTCGAACGCATCTTCGATCCGTTCTTCACCACGAAAAACGCCGGCGAAGGGACGGGGATGGGGCTGGCTGTCGTTCACGGGATCATCGCCAGCCACGGCGGCACCATAAAGGTCGACAGCAGCCCGGGCCGAGGAACGGCCTTCGTCATCTGCCTTCCCCGCATAGGGGCACCCGTTGCCCCCAACCCGCTGTCCACCGACCAACTGCAGGTGGGTGGGGGCGGCGGGAGGAAGGTACTCTTCGTCGATGACGAACAACCGCTCGTCGAGGTCGGCAAAGAGCTACTGGAGCTACTCGGATATGACGTCGAGGTTCGCACCAGTAGCGTCGAGGCCCTGGAGTTGTTTCAAGCCGCGCCCGAGCGCTTCGACGTGGTGATCACCGACCAGACGATGCCCAACATGACCGGAGAGGAGCTCTCCCGCCGGCTGCTTTCGATCCGCGCAGACCTGCCGATCATTCTGTGCACCGGATTCAGCTTCGCAATGACCGAGGAGAGGGCGAAGGATGCCGGAGTACGCTCGCTCCTCCAGAAGCCTCTGCTCGGTCAGGACCTCGCTCATGCGCTCGAGGGGGTATTGGGCTCGCGCGCGCCGGTGGCGTCTTGATCTTCCGACGAACTCCTCGGTTCCCGGCCCCCACGGCGAGTGATCAGAAGAACGCGTGAAGCTCGACCAGCAACTCATCCTCGTTGTCGGCCGCGAGCTGTCCCGGCCCCTCGCGATAACGGAAGAACACTCGTACTTGCAGGAACTGCGTCACGAAGGGCTCGACGCCGGCCCGAACCATGATCTTCTCGTCCTCCGCGACCTCCGAAAACGGATCCCACCAGTCGTACGAGACCTTGGCGTTGATCCCCTTCACGAGCAGAACGTTGCCTTCGACGTAGGCGAGTCGCTGGTGGCCGAACTCGGGCGTGTTCGCACTGAGGTCCTCGTCCTTCAGGAAGTCGAGCTCACCGAGCAGAGTGAAGCGCCCGGTGTTGAACCCGGCGAACCCTCCCCCCATCGTCCGCCGGACGTTTCCGGACTCGTTGTAGGCGAACGATCCCCCCAGCCGAAACCTCCGGAACACGAGTGACGCCACCCCGGACCACTGCTTGTCGCGGTTGTTCTCGTTCCCGCCCTGCGTTCCGTTGCTGACGGCGACGCTCACATCCCAGGGACCGGGCTGCCATCCGACTTCCACGCCCAGATCCTGCGCGTCGTAGTTGAACCCCGTGACCTGGCGAATGAACGCCTCGTCCCACTGGCGAAGCCCGTAGGGGAGCAACATCTTCCCCGCTTTGAGGTACAGGGAGTGGTCCGTCTCCTGAACTAGAACGACGGCTTCTCGACTGCTCGCACCCGACGGGGCGACCTTCTGGTCCAGGTAGAATGTCAGGAACTCCGGGTGCGCATTCACCTGGAGGTAGACGTTTCCCTCCGTGATCGTGAACCCGTTCGAATCTTTCGCGTTGTTGCGTAGCGTGGTCTCGCTCGCGAAACGGAAGTTCCCGCCGAGCGACACGTTGTCGCTCAGATTCGGGTCGAAGATCGAGCTTTCGCCCGGCGCTCCCTTGATCAGGTGCGGCAGCGTCGTCTGACCGTAGATCAGCCCGAACTCGGTTCGCTTGCCCCCGCCGGTCTTGTTCACGTGGCAGGCCGCACACTTGAAGCCGGACCGGGCCGCCAGGTACGGCTCGGCGGACACGGACCCGGGCGAGACCCAGGCTACCAGCAGCATCGCCAGAAGGAGCCTCGCCCCCATCCCCCGGCCCACCGGTCCCGTGGCCTCCGTGGTCAATCGTCCTGCGCTCCTAAGGCGATCCACCGCCGGATGACCTCGACCACGGATGGATCCAGGGGAAGTTCGCCCGCCGGCATCTGATTACCCACGATCCAAGCGCAGTTCTCTACTTTGCAGACCAGGTAGCTGTCATCCGGATGGAACGGATCGACGCGGAGCGCGTCCACTTCCAGGGACGGCCGGCCCACCAGACTGTCGAAGGAGTTTCCGTCCCGCAGATCCAGGTTCATTTGCATGCCCGACCCGTGGCACCAGCTCACCGCCGCACACGACGGATTGAAGACGTTTGCCTGAATCGCGCTGAGCGTGGCCGGGAAGGGACCGGCGTGGGTCACCTCGAGGTCGACCGGCACCTGTACGACGGGCTCATCCTCGTCGTTGCTCGTGACGTCGATCGTTCCGAAATGGAAACCGGGGATCAGACCGTCCGCGCTGACGGTGACCGACACATTCGCCGAGTCGGCAGACGGAACGACGGTCGGCGCGTTCGTGGGGAACAGAAACGTCGAGGTGGACGACACATCGCTCACGACGAGATCGGCGCTGCCCAGATTCGAGATCCGAAGATTCCGAACCTCGGACTCTCCCTCCGCCAGCGTGAGATCGAGCACCGCGGGACTCACGTCGATCTCGGGCACCGGGGTGGGCGTGATCTCCAGGTGGATCGCGACAGTCGCCGTCGGCTCTGCGGAGTCGTTGCTCGCGATCTCGACAGTTCCCTCCAGGGGCGAGGACGTCGCTTCGCCGGCAGTGATCTCGAGGCGCACCCTCCTGGATTCATCCATCCGAAGCTCGGCCACTCCCTCGAACTGAGGCCGGATGAACGCTTGCTCGGACGTGACGCGTTCGACGACGAGGGGCAGCCCGCCCGCGTTGGTGACCGTCACCTCCACGGTCAGACTGGTCTTCTCCAAGAGCGAGAGACTCACATCCGCCGGATCCACCCGGATCTCCGGGGGCCCGAGCGGCCTGCCCGCCGGATCGAGCGTACTGCCGTCTCCGGCGCACGAGGCGAGAAGCGCGAGAAGCGTCAACGGAAGACAGACCGCCCCGGACCACCGGGCGACCCGTCGGCTTGCCACGGAAGCGAGAGTCCTCACTTCACCACCTCGGTGTTGCCCACGAACCATTCATGAAGAAGACCTTCGTCTTCGGCGAGGGACGTCATGTAGTTCGCGAGGTGCCACATGCGCTCGCGGATCTCCACCATGGCTCGGTCGTAGGCTTCCCGCTCCTCCGCGGTCACGGCCTCGCCGTACTCCATCCGTTCTTTGATCTCGCCGACGGATTCCTCCAGGACGAACGCCGAGGCGAAGGACGGCATGGGGGTCCCGTCCATCCCGGACATGAAACGAAGGTAGATGTTCTCGGGGGAAGTCCCTCCCTTGTACGTCCAGCCTTCCGTCAGGTCCGTCGTCCGCGTAGGGACTCCTTTCGAATCCAAGAGGTCGGCCGCGGCCGGGCCGTCGCCTCGGCCCGTCTCCCCGTGACACTCCCCGCACTTGAGCTCCTCGTAAACCTTCCGGCCTTCCACGACACTCTCGGTCGAGTACGGAACCCCGTGCCTGGTATCCAGGCGCGTCGAAGGAGGATCTTCCAGCGCGTACTCGTCGAATGACCTGACGTAGTGGACCAGGCTCCACCGCTCCCTCTCGGTCAGCTGTGGCCAAGCCGGCATGAGAGTGCCCGGCATCCCCCGCGTGATGACTTCGAACAGATCGCGTGCGGTCGGCGGCTCGCCACTCGGGGTCGAGCGAATCTTGTACTCGCTGAACCGGAAGTCTCGCGGTCGGGGATCGAGCGAGCCC
>JALGZO010000764.1 GCA_025774865.1 bacterium
CCTTCGGATCGGCGCGCCGATCGTAGAGCTCGACGCCACCGGACGACGCCCGGATGAACTTGAGGTCATCGCGATACAGCGCGCGCAGCTTCCGCCGCCAGGGTGTCGGGTCCCAGCCCGGAGTAATGCCCGCTATCGAGTTGAGCGCCTCCTCGAAATCGGCTGGATATTCCGCGACGCGCACGCGATCGTCGGGGATCTCTCCGAGAAGGCTGAGACCCCGATCTGATGGCAGCTTGTTCGGGGCGAGGTGTGCGAGCTCCAGGAGCGTCGGCGAGATGTCGAGGGTCGAGACAGGCCGTGTGTCCCGCCCCCGTCCGATCCGACCGGGCGCGTAGACCACCGATCATGTGATGCTCGCCAAGCTGCTCCCCGTGATCGGACACGAGCACCACGATCGTGTTTGCCAGATCACCACGCCGCTCGAGCGTCGTGACGAGATCCTCCAGCAGATCGTCCAGCTCAGCGAGGGCCGCGTCGTAGGTCGTTCGCATGATTTCGAGGTCGTCCGGCGAGTAGTCGAACAAATCAAACGTGTACCGCCAGATCTTCGTCCAGGATCGATCGATCCGGTAGGACCGCAGGATCCCCTGCTCGTCCAGAAACCGACGACGGTACTCCTCCGGCGGAATCAGCGGGCGGTGCGCCTCCATGTAGTTGACGTACGCGAACCAAGGTCGCCCCGATCCATCCGCGTCGAGCCACTCCGTCAACCCCCGGCGGATCAGCGCGCCCGAAGCCTTCGTCGTGTTCTCGTTGAAGCGGCCGCGCCGAATCCTGCGCGTCAGCTCCGAGCTCTGATCCCGGGGGTCGATCTTCTCGCTCACGATCCGGGACGCTTCCTCGAGGTACCGATCCATCCAGGGATGTTCCACGACATCGAATCCCTGAGGCAAATTCGCCATCTCTGAAACCTAGGGGTTCGACGAGTAGAGATAGGTGCGATAGCCCGCGCCCCCGAAGATCTCGACCGTGGTCGTGAATTCGTCGGCCAGGTACCGCCCGAGCGCGTTCGCGCCGTGCTCGCTCGGGAGGTAGCCCGTGAACATGGAGGCATGCGACGCCACCGTCTCATTGGCCGTGGACGTGCAGTCCTCGAAGACTCGCGCGTCGGCCGCCCATGAATCGAGAAACGGTGTCGTCTTTCGTTCGGCTCCGTAGAGACTCAGGCGATCCGCCCGCACCGTGTCCCAAACGATCCATAGCACATTCGGGCGCGGTTCTTCGTTTCTCGCGCAGGACGACAAAAGAAGCGCCACGACGGCGAGTAGGGGCGTTCGCGGAATGCCGGACCTCGCGAAACACGTTCAGGCTTGGATCATCGGAGACATGAGAATACCACGGAGCCGCCGATCCCTGTCGAGCCGCCCCGAGCGACGCCTATCGTGCCGTCCCTCGCACGAGAACCAACCTGCGAGTCTGATGCGTCGCGCCGGTCGTCAAGTGGCAGAAGTAGACCCCCGACGCGGCGTCGAGGCCTCGTTCGGTACGGCCGTCCCAGACGAGCGCGTGAAGTCCCGCACCCCTGGGCTCCTGCTCCATGAGTACCCGAACACGTCTCCCCCGGAGGTCGTAGATGGCGAGTGTCGCCGTCTCCGGCGTTTCGACCTCGAAGATCACTCGGGCCTCCGCCCCGAAGGGATTCGGTCGGATCGGGTGGAGCACGGCCGCCGGCTCTGTCCGCCGGGGTGGCGCGTCGCTCGTGGCTCGATCCAGATAGAACACACCGAGGTCACACACGGTGCCGTCGGGATCGACGCATCCTGGCGACCCCGCATCGATACAGGGCGATACCGGTCGGAGCGTGTAGTCCGGATTCAACTCAGGATCGGCGAGCACCATGGTGGCAACGTCGACGTTGCAGTCCAGGAAATCCGTCCCGTTCTGCCAAGCGCACGTGTGCGACACCGTGGACCCGCCGTCGACGTTCTTCATCCCCAGGACCGACGAATTGATGATGATATTGTTCACCGCCGTCACACTGTCACCGCCCGCGACCCCGTGGCTATGGCCGTCGATGACATTGTTCGCGAGACGAATCCGCTCGGGAATGCTCGCGCCTTCGTAGTTCTCGTTCGAGTTGCCTCCACTCATGCACCCCAGACCGGCCATCGCGTTGTTCAGGATCAAGTTCCGCTCGATCACGAAGACACGATCACTGAGCCCCTCGTAGTCGATGAGCTGAATCCCATCTTCCCCGTTGCCGCTGATGATGTTCCAGCGGATCACGTAATTGACGGTAGGACCGGAATAATCTTGAAGCCTGATCTCGATGCCATCGTCCTCATTGTTGCAAATCCGGTTGTGCTCGATGACGATGTCGACGTCGTGGTCGCAGTCGATGCCGTCGTCGGTGTTCGCCTCGAACACGTTGTTGCGACAGACGCCGCCGCTGCCGGACTCGTAGTCGATGCCGTCGGCGCAAGTCTCGATGCGGCAGTGCTCGATCACGAACTGCGACGTGGGCAGGATTCCGTCCTCGCCATTGCGAAACGTGAGTCCCACGATGCTCGTGGAATCGACCGACGTCCCTTGGATTCTGAGAATCGTACTCCCGCCGCCGTCGATCACCGTCTGCGTGACGAACGTGGTATCTCCGGTCGTCAAATACAGAGAACCGAGCGTGAGGTTCTTGTCGCTCAGGAGAATGCCGCTCTCGGCGTACATCCCGGGGGTGACGAGGACCGTATCGCCGGGGGCTCCGGCATCAAGCGCTCCCTGAATCGTGGGGTGGTCGCCGGGGACCGTGAGAACGACAGCATGAGAAACACTCGTACCGAGAAGGGCGCCGATCACCCATGACGTAGTAGAAGCCCGATGCATTGGACCCCCTCATGGCGAGTGCCCACGAAGGCGTCACGATACTACAAGCGAATGGTGCATTTCACTCCGCTCTGCTAGCTTGGGTCATACGGGTGCGCGGGATTCCCTGGCGCCTGATCTCAGCCCGCTTCTCGCCTCGGGGTGCCGGTCTCGCAGCAGCGGCTGTCTTCCTCGCTCTTCGCTAGCCGTATTCCACGCCGGGGTAGAGGAGGCTCAGCGAGAACATGAAGAGCGGTCGAAAAACCACGCCGAAGATGCGCCACGCGATCAGGATCCCGAGCCAACCCAGCATCGGCTGGCGAACGAACTCCTGGTACTTCGGCACGAGAGCCGGGGGCAGGAGCAGAACGATGGCCGCACTTCCGTCGAGAGGCGGAAAGGGGACCATGTTGAGCAGGAACAGAATCAGGTTCATCGAGAAGATGATGCTCAGCACGAGCGCGACAAGTACGCCAGCGCCCGATTCGGAGGAGACCGTCACGCCGGCTATGCCCACCGTCATCGGAACCTCCAATTCGCCCATGGCCACTCCCAGACGAATCACGACCGCGGCGGCGAGCACGAGCGCGAGGTTCGCGACCGGACCCGCGAGCGCCATCCACGCCGCCTTCCTGGGATACGCGCGGGCCCAAACCGGATCGTAAGGCGCACTCGCGAAGCCGAAGGGCCATCCCGAGATCAGAACCGAGATCAGAGGGAGCACCAGCATGCCAAAAGGCTCCCGACGGATGTGCGGGAGAGGATTGAGAGAAACCTGACCGCCGAGATAGGCGGTAGGGTCTCCTCCTCGCCTCGCGGACCACGCGTGCGCCGCTTCATGAAGGGTGACGGAGAAGAGAAAGACGAGGAAGAAGGCGAAGGAAGTTACCGGGTCAGCCATCGAGCGCCATTCCCCCCGACTCGCACCCGCCCCGCCGCTACACGACCAGCAGCGGTCTCTCCTTCGCCCAGTCTTTGAGCTCGGGCGGCAGGCCCAGGTACTCGTCGATGAAGTCGTTCAGCCAACCCTTCGTCTGAGAAGACAGCACCTCGGCGATCTGATCGATGACGTGTCCGCTGATCATGAATGGCGCGTACGTGAGAAGGAGATCCGCCCCGTCGCACATCGCGAAGAGCTGATACTCCGAGCACTCTCGCCGAGGCGCTCCGGTCACGACACAATGATCGATCCATGGGTCGACGGCGTCCGCAGTGAGCTTCGCGAGATCCCGTTGTCTCCCGAAGAGGTTCACGCCCTCTCGCTCGTAGTAGTCCTCACCTCGCTCCCTCGACTCGGCGGACCACTCGTCGTCCATCTGGTCCCAGCAGTCCTCACACATCGCGTACTCGAAGATGACTTCCTCGCCGCGGATGGCCTTTTCGATCACGTAGTGAGTGCCGTCCTCCAGAAGGGTCCTCTTGCACACCAGGCAGGTGTCGAAGAGCTCCCGCCGAAGAAAGGGGCGGA
>JALGZO010000765.1 GCA_025774865.1 bacterium
AGATCTCTCCCGAGCATGGCCGGTCCGGGCGTGCCTCGAGATCCGCGTGACTCGCGGTCGAGCGGCAACCCCGTGGAATGGAGGTCTGGCATGAAGACATGCGCGCGCACGCTCTGGGTGTCGAGCCCGGCGGTTCTCCTGTTCTTCTCCGCCGCCGTCGCCTTCGGGAATCCTCTCCCCGCGTTCCAGGACGGCGAGTTCCCCGAGGGCGTCTGGTCCCATCACGTCGTGCGGCAGGAGGGGGCGGGTGACGGTGCGGTGACACGCCACGAGGCGGGCGGGAATCCGGGTGCGTACCTGGAGATCAGCACCTGGTCGGAGTCGCCCCTGTGGACCATCCTCTGGTACGCGGCCCCCTGGGATCCGGAGGTCTTCGGTCCGATCGAGTCCCTCATGCTCGAGATCGACGAGAAGGCAGTCGCGTCCTCGGGGAACGGACAAAACCTCAAGCTCGTCGTGGTCCAGAACGGGAGGTTCTACCTGGCGCCGCTCGAGCCAAGCTACACGGGCGGCGGCACGGGCACGACGTGGCAGACGCTGTTCTTCGAACCGGTTGACGAGGACGACTTCGCCGAGTGTCCGCCGCCGTGGCCCCATGATCCCACCGAACGCCCCGACTTCTCCATCCATGGCGCCCCCCTCTACTTCGGGTTCATGGTCGGATTGACCGGGGCCGCGTCGCCCCCCCGGGTTCACGCGTACGACAACTGGGCGGTGTGGCCGCAGGTGCCTCCCGTGTCGGTCGACCCTTCCGTCGAGTCCGAGGCCTGGTCCCGGATCAAGGGGTTCTATCGCCGACCCTGAGAGTGGAAGGGGGAAAGGACACGGGGCGTGAGTGGTTTTCGACTCTTGCTCGGCCTGGCTTGTCTCGCGAGCGCCGGGAACGAGGTGCCGTCCGGAGCGAAGGCCGGGCCGGGCGGGCCGGTCCACTTCCCGTTGCAGTTCGACTCCGAGGTCGTCCGTCTCTTCGTCGAGGCGGAGTCCGTGCGCGTCGAGGGACTCTACCTTTTCAGTTGCTTTGAATCGTCTCTCCCGGCGGTGTCGCTCCTGTATCCCTACCCGGCGGGCGAGCTCGTCGGCGGGACGCGAACGCTTAGCCTGGAGGCGCGGACTCCCGGGGGGACCTGGCAGCCGCTGGACTTCCGGGAGATGCCGCGGGTGCCGGCGGTGAGATGGCGGGTTCCGCTGGATCTTGGAGATCGCATCGAGGTCCGCACGACCTACCGCCAGGAGCTGCGCGCGCGACATGCGCGGTATATCGTCACGACGACCCATGCCTGGGGAGTCCCGCTGAACCGGGCGCGATTCGAGATCCACCTGCCCGAAGACGCGGTCCCGACGCGGTTCAGCCTGCCCTTCGAGCGTCGCGAGGTGGACGGGGGGGTGTTCTACCTTCACGAGGCGGAAGGCTTCGCGCCCGACCGGGACGTGATCGTCGAGTGGGAGACGCGGGAAGGCGATCGGTGACCGTGGTCTGACGGCTGTGGGCTACTTCTCCCCGGCGGCCGCCTCGCGCAGCAGGCTCCGGGCGATCACGAGTCGCTGGATCTGATTCGTGCCCTCGTAAATCTGCGTGATCTTCGCGTCGCGCATGTACTTCTCGACCGGGTAATCCTTGCAGTACCCGTAGCCGCCGAACAGCTGCACGCAGTCGGTGGTCACCTTCATCGCGACGTCGGTGGCCATGAGCTTGCACATGGCCGAGATCTTGGAAATGTTCTTGGCTCCGGAGTCGATCGCGCGGGCGGCAGCGTGGACGAGGTGGCGCGATGCCTCGATCTGCGTGGCCATGTCGGCGAGCATCCACTGCACGCCCTGGAACGAGCTGACGGACTGACCGAACTGCTGCCGCTCGTGCGTGTACTGCATCGCGAGGTCGAGCGCTCCCTGCGCGAGCCCGACCGCCTGCGCCGCAACGCCCGGACGGGCGCGGTCGAGCGTGATCATCGCGTGCTTGAAGCCCCGGCCCTCGGATCCGCCCAGGAGATTCTCGGCCGGGACCCGGCAGTTTTCGAAGTGGATCTCGACGACCGGAACGCAGCGAATCCCCATCTTGTCCTCGTGCTTGCCTACGGTGTATCCCGGCGTGCCCTCTTCTACCATGATCGCCGAGACGCCCCGCGCACCGCGACCGGGCTCCGTGACCGCGAACACCGTGTTCACCGATGCGACCGAGCCCCCCGTGTTCCACTTCTTCTCGCCGTTGAGGACGTACACGTCGCCGTCCCGCTCGGCGCGCGTCTTCATCGAGCCGGCGTCGGAGCCGGCTTCCTTCTCGGAGAGGCCGAACGCGATGAGCTTGTCGCCGGACGCAATGCCCGGGAGCCACCTCTGCTTCTGCTCATCCGTGCCGCCCACGAGAATGGGGAACGAGCCGAGCGCGTTCACGGCGTACCCGACACCCATGCCGCCGCACGCCCGCGAGAACTCCTCGACGACGAGGCAGAGATCGAGCACGCCACCGCCGTAGCCGCCGTATTCTTCCGGAATCCAGACCCCGGACAGCCCCGCCTTCTTGATGGCTTTCTGGACCTCCCAGGGATACTCCTGGGCCAGGTCGTACTTGGCGGCCACGGGGCGCATCGCGTTCTCGGCCAGCTCGCGGGCGCGGTTTCTCAGCTCGACCTGCTCGGGCGTGTACAGTTGCTCGATCATCGATCCACCCATCCTTCGGAGTCAGGGGGTTCGGAGGTCCGTCCGGGCGGCGATTCCCGAGCGGCGGCGGAACCCGGAGCGCACATTGTGTCCCATCCTGCTCGACCCGGCCAGCGTTGTCGGGCGAGGTCAGGGCTCGTGAAGACAATCTCCTCGCAGCAGATCGCGAGCTGGCCGCCTCCACCTCCCACGCAGAGGGCGGTCACGCAGGCGGCCAGGCCGCTTGCGATCGCAGGCACGGGAGGTCTACGCTCCCTCCAAGCCGCAGGAGGTGGGCCATGCCGAAGCAGATGGAGAGAGCGACCCGCGACGATGCGTTGCGCCCGCTGGTCGAGGCCAACAACGGCTTTGCCATCGATTTGTACCACCACGTTGCGAAGAAGAACGAGGGTGACAACTTCTTCTTCTCGCCCTACTCGATGTCGAGCGCTCTGATGATCGCGGCCGAAGGGGCCCGAGATGAGACGGCGGTCGAGATGGGCACGGTGCTGCGTCTTCCGATCGACCTTCAGCGCGGCGAGAGAGGCGAAGGCGAACCATGGAATCTCGAACCGCTTCACGCTGGCATCGGTCAGCTGGATCGAGAACTACGGGTTGGCGGCGGGAGGGACGAACCTCTCCACCAGGAGATTCGGGAGCTCCGAGCGGAGCTTGACAGCCTGAGTTGCGACGCTCCGAAGCTTGCGGACGAAAGGCAGTTGCGTGAGTCGTTCAGGGTGATCGACAAGGCTGAAGACGTCGCGAGTCGACTCAACAGACTCTTCCTCCAGGTAGACCGATACGAGCTTCGCATTGCCAATGCGATCTGGGCCGAGAGGACTTATCCGTTTCGCGATGAGTTTCTGGATACGATCGAGAAGTACTACGAGACTGGGGTGGCGCGCGTCGCCGATTTCAAGAGTCAGGGCGAAGCGGCGCGGCGGCAGATCAACGAGTGGGTCGAAGAGATAACGCACAGGCGAATCACGAATCTCGTCCCTGCTGGGTTTCTGAACGAGCTGACACGTCTCGTTCTCGCGAACGCCATCTACTTCAAAGGGGAGTGGTTGGAGCCGTTTCGGCCGCACAACACCAAGCGGCGAGACTTCTTGCTCTCCGACGGTGGCACGGCAAGGACGCCGATCATGAGCGGCCGCGGACTGGAATCGGCCGGCTATGGAGCCTTTGAGGCGGATGGGTCGCTCTTCGAGACGCCTCGCGAGATCCCCGAGGACCAAGACCCCGCTTCCGGTCCCAGAACGTATCCCGGTGAGGACGGGTCTGCCGTCGTCGAGTTGCCATACAAGGGGAACCGGCTCTCGATGGTGCTGATTGCTCCGAACCGGCCGGAGGGTCTGCCGGCCATCGAGAGTAGGCTGGATCCCCTGGAGTTGAATCGATGGATCGACCGGCTCGAACGGCGAGAGGTTCACGTTCTGCTA
>JALGZO010000766.1 GCA_025774865.1 bacterium
AGCTCGCGAATGACCACTTCAAGCTCCAGAGTGACAGCCTCAAGCTGACCAAGAAGTACTTCGGCAAGGTGGAAAAGGCGCTCGGCGCGAACACGGCCGCGCGGTTCGTCCAGGTCATGAACCAGGTCAACCTCCTGATCGACGTGCAGATCGCGGCCAGCATGCCGCTGATCGAGCCGGTCGTCGAGGAAGCGGCGAGGTAACGAACGACGAAAGTGCGTTCACCGGCCGCCTGCACGCTTGCTTTCGCTGTGACGTCGCTGGCCCTCGCGCCGGCCTGCTCGACGGCGCCTCCCAAGGAGAGCGCCCTCATGAAGCAGGTCGAGGGCCTCGAAGTCACGAAGCACGAGCTGGAGACGGTCCTTTACGGGTACTCGTATCACTTCGCGGGAAGGGTCGAGCAGGCGGCGGGGGAAATCCACGCAGAGACGTCGGATCCCGCCGTCCGCCGCGCCGCGATCGAGTGGAATCTCTACGCCCCGGCAGAAATGATGAGGTCGTGCTTCAACACCGACCCGCTCGTGGGGCTGGTGAGCGCCACGTCCTTCGTCAAGGAGATGCGGGCCTTCTTCGAGACCGGTAACGGCAAGGACGTCTTCGGACCGCACCAGGACATCGCCGTCGCGACATCGGGGAGACTGGAGACGGACCTGGCGGAGATGGTCGGCAAGATCTGGCCGACGGGGGACGTCGACAAGCTCGTTCGTGTCTCCGACGAGTGGTCGGCGGCGCACCCGATCCAGGACACGCGCTTCGTTCGCGACACGTTCAGCCCCGCCATGGCCAAGACAGTGGGGGGGGAAGTGGCCGGGGGGCTGGCTGCCGCGGGGTCGATAAACGAGCAGATGGCGTCGCTCACGCACCGCGCCAACATCATGACGGCGTACCTGCCCCGGCAGGTGCACTGGCAGGCGGCCCTCATCATGGAGGACAGCAAGGCGCTGATCGCGGAGGCGACCGACTCGACCCTCGTGGCGGTCCGAGGGGAGATGTTCGCTCACCTGGATCCGGTCTTCACGTTTGCCGATCAGCAGCGCGCGCTGATCGTCCAGGATCTCGCCCGCGAACGGGCGGCGGTCCTCACGGCCATCGCCGACGAACGGAGCAAGGTGCTCTCATCGCTCGTGCAGGAGCGAACCCAGGTCCTCGCGACTATCGCGGAGCAGCGCGACGCCACGATGCGCGATCTCAACGAGTTGACGCTCCTGACGCTCGACAAGGTTGCGTCTCAGTCCTCGGGCGCCGTGGATTCTGCCGTTGACCGCATGTTCCTACGCACCATGCAGCTCCTCGCGTTGCCACTGATCTTCGTCGCCGGAGTCATCGTCGTGGCCATGTTCTGGATCCACCGCACGGTCAACCGGATTCTGGTGACGCGGGAGACCGGACCCTAACGGTACCGGCCCTTGATCGCCCCCCAGCTCGAAGCCTCGACCGGCATCGGAGGGCACCCGACGCCGAAGGTCCCGACCTGATCGCCGCACGGGCTGTTGTGCCCCAAGAGCGGAGAGTTCTCGGCCACCGTGAAGTCTCCGCCTGCGGGATCGCAGTAGAGCGGGTCCAAGGAGAAGTTGTCGCCCCCGCCGTCGTGTCCGAGCCAGTTGATCGTGTTGTCCCAGGAATCGTTGCAGGTGACGGTGACTCCCGTGCAGATGCTGCACACCCAGAGGCCCCAGTACGCGCCGGTGAAGACGTTGCGGTCGATGATGGTGTTCTCACCGATCCCCGGTCCGAGCGCGGCCCCGGTCGGGCCGGCGCGAGCGAACGTGTTTCGCCGGATGATGACGGAGGGCCCGCCCGACACGGTGATGGGGTGCGGTATGCCGTCGAAGAGATTGTCATAGATCAGGACACTCGAGACCCCGGCGAGGATCTCGATCGGCTCCACGCAGTCGCGGAGGACGTTGTCGCGGAACTCGACGTCTCCTTCTTCGACCCGGAGCGACAACCCGTATGTCAGCGTGTCGAACGTGCACCTCTCGACGATGACGTAGCCCCTGCGGCAGGAGACGCCAGCGACCCACGGGGCCGAGCGGCCGCCGCGGTTGTTCTCGAAGAGCGTGTCGTAAATGCGAAGATCTCCGCGCCGGAGGTGCGCGCCGGCCACGATCGCGAAGTTGCCGGAGATGATGCAGTCACGGACCACGGCGTCCCCGTCGACGTCGATCGTCCTGGCGACGTCGAAGAGCCCCCCATAACGGACTCCCGTGATCGTGAAGCCCTGCACGAGCACACCGGTGACGGGAGCGGTCTGTCCGGCGTCGATGGCCACGATGGCGCCGTCCGCGTCGAGAATCGTCGTGGCCGCGCCGGCCTGACTGATCAGAGACACGTCGGAGGTCATCTGGATCGGATCCAGGTAGGTGCCCGGCCAGACGAGGACCGTGTCCCCGGCGGCGGCCTTGGCCATCGCGTCCTGAATCGTACGGGCGTCGCCGCTCCCGTCCTCGTAGATGTTCCAGGTGGCGGCCGACGAGAGGGCGGGGCAGAGGAATCCCAGTGCACCGAGCGCGGCGAGGCGCCGGCGCCACGCGGCACCGATGGTGGAATGAATCTCGGGCGATTGCAGGGCGGCCATGGTCTCCTGAAGATGGTAGGGCCGCGCGTCCATCGGTTCAAGTTCTTGGCGCGCGTTCGAATACGGGTTATCGTCTCCGCTCCGAGCGACCAACGACGCCAGTTGTAAAGGAGGAGTACCCGATGGGCCTCATCAGTAGAGACGGAAATGCCGCCACGGTCGACCGGGGGGCGATCGACGCGCTGGCCGCCGGCCTCCGCGGCGATCTCCTGGAGCCCGACTCGGCCGGCTACGACGAGTGCCGGTCCATCTGGAACGCCATGATCGATCGCCGGCCCGGACTCATCGTCCGGTGTGCAGGCGCCGAGGACGTCGTGCGGGCGGTGAGCTTCGCCCGGGATCACGATCTCCTGGTGGCGGTACGCGGGGCCGGCCACAACATCGCGGGGAGTGCCGTTTGCGACGACGGCATCATGATCGATCTCTCGGGGATGAAGTCCGTTCAGGTCGACCCGGAAAGCAAGACGGCGCGGGTGGAACCGGGAGTCACCCTCGGGGAGCTCGATCAAGCGACGCAGGCCCACGCGCTCGCCCTGCCCGTCGGGATCAACTCGACGACGGGGGTCGCGGGGCTCACGCTCGGAGGCGGCTTCGGGTGGCTCAGCCGCAAGCACGGACTGACCGCCGACAATCTGGTCTCGGCGGACGTGGTGACCGCCGCGGGAGAGCTCGTGACGGCCAGCGAGACACAGAACGCCGATCTCTTCTGGGGGCTTCGAGGAGGCGGCGGAAACTTCGGCGTGGTCACGTCGTTCGAGTTCAAGCTGCACCCGGTGGGGCCGGAGGTGCTGTCCGGCCTGATCGTTCATCCGTTCGCCGAAGCCGGCAACGTGCTCCGCCACTACCGGGAATTCTGTGCGCAAGCACCCGAAGAGCTGACGGTGTGGGCCGTGATGCGCAAGGCTCCGCCGTTGCCGTTCCTTCCCGAAGACGTCCACGGGACCGACGTGGTCATCCTGGCGGCGCTCTACGCCGGGGACATGGCGAGCGGCGAGACCGCGCTCCAGCCGCTTCGTTCGTTCGGAAACCCGATCGCGGATGTGATCAGCCCGCACGAGTTCACGGGGTTCCAGGCGGCATTCGATCCGCTGCTCACTCCGGGATTCCGCAACTACTGGAAGTCGCATGACTTCCACGAGCTCAGCGACGATGCCCTCGACACGTTGATCCGCTACGTGGGTACTCTTCCGAGCCCTCACTCCGAGATCTTCATCGCGCAGATGGGCGGCGCAACGAATCGCGTCGCCGCCGATGCCACGGCGTATCGTCACCGCGACGTCGAGTTCATCATGAACGTTCACGGTCGTTGGGAAACCGCGGCCGAGGACGAGAGCAGCATCTCGTGGTGCCGGGAGCTCTTCGATGCCATGACTCCCTTCTCCACCGGCGGCGTCTACGTGAACTTCATGACGGAGGAGGAAGAGCAGCGCGTGCAGGCGGCGTACGGCGACAGCTATGATCGGCTCGTTCAACTCAAGAGCGGCGGCTCCGGAGAAGGGAGGACTCTCTTGAACGAGCCGGCGAGGCCGGTGGTCGATGTCGAAGAATTGCGCACGGCGGTCCAGGCCGAGTACGAAGCAGTCGCCGCCGATCCGCAGCGCGGATACCATTTCCACACGGGACGCCCGTTGGCGGCGATGCTCGGCTACACGGACGAGTGGCTGACGGGAGTGCCGGAGAGCTCGATCGAGTCGTTCGCGGGAACGGGGAATCCCTTCAGCCTGGGCCCGCTCGAAGTGGGCGAGAACGTGGTCGACATCGGGTGCGGCGCGGGGATCGACAGTTTGATCGCCGCCCGCATGGTCGCTCCCGGTGGGCGCGTGGTCGGCGTGGACATGACACCGGCCATGCTGGACAAGGCCGCGGCCGGCGCTCGGACCTCAGGTCTGGAGAACGTCGAATTCCGAAAGGGATTCGGCGAGGACTTGCCGGTTGAGAGCGGGTGGGCGGACGTCGTCATCTCGAACGGGGTCCTGAACCTCATGCCGGACAAGAACGCGGCGCTGTCGGAGATGGCTCGCGTCCTCAAGCCGACCGGACGGCTCCAGATCGGTGACATCCTCGTCCAGAAGCGGGTCTCGGAGGAGGCGAAGCAACGAATCGATCTCTGGACCGGCTGAATCGCCGGTGCTCTGCTGGAGGCAGAGCTCGAGAACACGGTGGTGGCGGCCGGTTTCACCGACTTCGAGATCGCCTGGCGGGCGGAAGTCTTCGCCGGGGCTCCCCAGCAATCGAGCGCAGCTCACTTTGGCACGCTCGGGATCAACTTCCGGGCGCGTCGTTCCCGCTAGAACGGCGCGCCCTCCCCGAGACCGAATCCCCGCTGATTCCGGCTGCCGCCACGGCCCACTCCTGGCAACTCAGCGACAAAAAGAAGTGCTCACTCGTAGAAATCACTGATTGGATGGTGTTACAATATGGAGACGAGCAAGTGATCCCCAAATTTCGCAAAGTAAGGGCAAAAACATGCAAACGATGCGCATCCTGGCTCTCGCCGCCTTCGTCGTGACGAGCGTG
>JALGZO010000767.1 GCA_025774865.1 bacterium
GGGGAAGCACTCGCGCCGCGTTCGAGCGGCTTCCGGCTGGACCGGAGTCGGCGGCGCTCGGAAGCGTGTTCGCGGTCTCGACCGATCCGGTCTTCAGCAACCCCACACCAGCGCCCGGCGGCCAATCCCTCCACGGCGGCGCCTGGGGAAGTCGACCTTTCGGACTCTCGGAGCTCTTCGAGGCGCAGGTGGCAGTGCACTGGCGTCAGGGCGCGGCGGCGGTCGGCTTCGGTTTTCGTCGCTTCGGAACGTCGGCCTACGCCGAGAAGGAAGTCCGCGGCGCGGCGGGATGGGAAGCGTCGCGCGAGTTGGCGGTCGGCGGCGTCGTACGCGGCCTGTCGGTCGAGGGCGCCGGCTTCGCGCCTCGCCGCGCCCTCGCCGCGCCCTCGCGTTCGACGCCGGGATGCGCGTCCGGCCGGACCCCGCTTCCGAGGTCGCGGCCGTCCTCGAAGCGATCTTGGGAGAAGTTCCCGGCGACTCCGCCGGGCGGCAGCGCCGTACCGCCCTGGGCGCGTCGCGGCGTTTCGGGCGGCTCACCGTCCGAGTCGAGATGCAGCGGCGGGACGACCGCCCGCTCGCCGGCGTCGTCGGTCTGGAGTGGACTCCGCTCGCGCCCGTCGTCATCCGGGCCGGTGTCCGTGAGGACCCTTCGTCCGTGGCCTGGGGGTTCACCGTGCAACACGCCCGGTTCGATCTCGCCGCGTCGGCCACTCACACCGCCCTCGGTCGGACTCTTCGCGTCGGCGTGGCCACCTCACGCGGACCGCAGCTCTGACCAGGATCGTTCAGGAATCGCTCAGCCTTGCCGTGAGATCCGCCGATCTTCGGAAAGTCGAGGTCTCGCTTGGCGAGTTCCCACGGTCCCGGAGGCGACGATGGCGGACCATTGGATGGATGCGGACGAGACCGCGGACAGCCTCCACATCACCAAGGCGACACTCTACAAGCTCGTGAAGGAAGGCCGCGTTCCGGCCCGGAAAATAAACGGGAAGTGGAGGTTCACGCGTTCCGCGATCGAAGAACTCTTCGTCGGGTGTGGCGAGAACACCGAACGCCAAAAATGACGGTGGACCCCACGGGTAGATTGATCTCGGCTGGCGCATCGAAGCCGGCCGGACCCGGTGTGCACCACGTACCGAAGAACATCGACGCGGATCAGGTCAAGCGGATCATCTCCGTGACCGGCCGCCTCCCGCGGGTCCCGCCCGTCGCGGCCCAGATGATGGAGCTCGTCGGTCGTCAAGACGCCACGGTCTGGGATCTCGAGAAGGTCATCTCGTCGGATCAGGTGCTCGCCGCCCGGATCCTCGAGACGGCGAACAGCGTCTTCTACTCCTTCGATCAGAAGATCTCGGCTCTCTCTCACGCCATCGTGATTCTCGGTTTCCGTGCGGTCCAGTCGATGTCGATCGCGCACTCTTCGTGCGACCTCTTTCGGCGAGGAATGCAGTTCGGTCCGAAGGAGAAGCATCGGTGGGAGCACTCGATCGGCTGCGCGATGTCGTGCCGGCAGATCTCTCGCGTGGTCGGATACAAGCAGGAAGAGACCGCGTTCATCACCGGGCTGCTTCATGACGTCGGGAAGGCGGTGCTGTACGAGGCCATTCCGAAGAGGTACGGACGCATCGTGGAGATCGTCGACGGCGAGCCGCGTTCGCTGGCCGAGGTCGAGAACGAGAACCTCGGTTTCCACCACGGCCACGTCGGAGCCCTGATTGCCCAGAGGTGGAATTTCTCAGGGGAGGTGGTGGAGGCGATCGCGACCCACCACGAAGCGCGCACCAACGGAGGCGCTCTGTCGGCCATCCTGGCGGCATCGAACGACATCTGCCACGGGATGGACGCGGGAACGGAGAGGGTGGGCGAGAAGCCCGCGTCCGACGGCTGGGCCGCCGCGGCGCTCTCTCTCGACGAGAAGGCGTGTAGCCGGGTGCGGGAGATGGTGACGGAGATCGTCGAGGTCGAAAGGAACCTCTACGAACTTTAGCCCCCGGCAGTCGGAGACGGGAATGGACGGAACGGACGCGATCCAGTTCTTCCGTGTCGCCGAGCGCATCCTGGAGATGGGCGGCTCGGACCCGGAGTCGGGTGCGTTCCTCGCCGAGGTCGCCTGCGATCTGGCGGGTCGTACCGACGCCGAGAGGGCGGTGATCGCCCTCGTCGGTCCTGCTTCCGGCTCGCTCGAGGTCAAGGCGCTTCACGGCTTCGGAACGGATCCACCGCCGGAGCTGTCTCACGTTGACGACGGGATCCTCGGCTGGGCCCTGAAGGGCGGCGCTCCGGTGGCGCTCTCCGGCGCCGAGACGCTTGGCGGTATTCCGCTTCTCCCGTTCGAACGCACCGTTCTTCTCGCGGCCCCGATCGCGGTGGGCGACAAACGCCTGGGAGCGGCGAGCGTTCTCCGTTCGCCCCGGGCGGTGGGATTCGGCCCGGCGGATGTCCTCTTCGTGAATACCGTCACGTCGTTGCTCGGAGGCATGATCGGACACGCGCGCGCGGAAACCGAGGGACGCAACGCCGTGCGCAGGACCATCGAGTCCCTGACCATGGCGCTCGACGCGCGCGACTCGTACACGCGAGGACACTCGCAGCGGGTGGCCATGTTCAGCCTGGCAATCGCCAACGAACTGGAAGCCGGCGGCCACCATTCGTTCGGCGGGGAGAGGCGGAACGCGCTCTTGATGTCCGCATTGCTACACGACATCGGGAAGATCGGGATTCGCGACGAGGTTCTGTTCAAGCCCTCGAAGCTCACCGAGGAAGAGTACGAGCTCGTCAAGTCGCACCCCGAGAAGGGCGCAGAGATCGTCCGCATGATTCCCGGGTTCGACGAGAGCGTCATCGCCGGCATCCAGCAACATCACGAGCGCTGGGACGGGAAGGGCTATCCGCTCGGGCTCGAACGTGAGGGGATCCATCTCTTCGGCCGGATC
Organism: bacterium; assembly: GCA_025774865.1. Classification (GTDB taxonomy): domain Bacteria; phylum ARS69; class ARS69; order ARS69; family ARS69; genus JALGZO01. Next base: position 2,934 of record JALGZO010000767.1, read on the forward strand.
ATCGGCCTGGCCGACGCGTTCGACGCGATCGTGACGAGCCGGCCGTACCAGAGCGCCGGCTCGTTCAGCTACGCGAGGAGCCGAGTGCAGGAGCTCTCGGGGATCGCGTTCGATCCGGAGATCGTCCGGGCGACGACGCGAGCGCTGAAGGACCAGCAGGTGTGGCACGAACTGGGCGCCATCTCGTCCACCCTGCCCGTGTCACCGTCGCCGTCGGTGGACCCCCGGGACGCGGACGACGCCGACCACACTCTCAAGCGCGTCTTTGGCCGCAGCATCGAGGACCTTCCGACGTTGCCGCACGTCGTGTCCCAGGTCCTGGAGAAGACCCGGAACCCCGACTCCGACCTGGATGAGGTCGTTCGCCTGATATCGAACGACCAGGCGCTCGTGTCGACGTACCTGCGGCTCGTGAACTCCGCGTTCTACGGATTCAACCGGCGGATCACGACGCTCAAGCAGGCGATCACGCTCCTGGGCTATCGGAGCGTTCGGAACGTGGTCGTGAACGCGGGGGTTGTCGGGATCTTCCGGAAGCGCACGTTCAACACGCGACACCGGCGCCGCCTCTGGGACCACTCCGTGGCGTGCGGAGTCGCCTCGCGCCTCCTCGCCGAGCGCCAGCAATACAAGGCGCGGGAAGAGGCCTTCACGGCCGGGCTGCTCCACGACATCGGCAAGGTCGTCATCGACCAGTACGCCCCCAAGGAGTCCGCCGAGATCCAGAGCCGGGTGGAGGGGGGGCTCGAGCCGCGCGTCGCCGAGCGGGAGGTGCTGGGGGTGGATCACGCGCGAATCGGTTCGTGGATCGCTGACCGCTGGCACCTTCCGAAGACGCTGTGTGAGATGATCGAGCGCCACCACGAACCCGACGCGCCCACCGGGGATCCCGAGCTCGTGCGGATCGTCGCCACGGCGAACGCGATCAGCCACATTCAACGCTCCGAAGACGCGGACGCGGTCGCCCGGGACGTGAGCGCGTTCGTGTCGTCCCCGGCGAACCTACACCAGCTGGACGTGGCGACGACGACGTCTCTCTTGCTCGAAGTTTGGACTCGGAAAGCCGACGCGCTCAAGACGTTCGGAGACGTCGTGCCCACCCGCCCCGCGACGGACGAGGAACGGGTGGAAGTGGCGACCACCGAAGGGTGAGAGGCTCGCCCCGGTTCTAGCGGTACGTGCCCTTGACTCGTCCCCAGGTCGTCTTGTCGACGGAGACGGGATCGCAGAGCTCGTTGCCGCCTGGGCTTTCGTTGAAGACCGTCAGACACTCGACGAGTGGCGACGTGACCGCCGTGTCCAGATGACCGGTGCCCACCGGCGGTACGACCAGCGGGCCGATGAGCGCATCGGCCTCATCGATGCATTCGGTCGGGGGCCCATCGCACGCG
>JALGZO010000768.1 GCA_025774865.1 bacterium
TCATCGCTCCGGCACCGGGACCTGGCCGTTCAGAAGCCCGCCCCGCTCGAACTGGAAGATCTGGTCGCCGCGCAGCCGGATCAGGAAGTCCTCCTCGCTCCACGCGAACTCCAGTCGGCCCATGAACATTCCGAAGCCGGCCACGCGCAGCCCCGCTCCGTAAGATGTCGTGAGATCGCGGGAGTTGATGTCGTCGAACTCTCCGAACACCTGTCCGTAGTCGACGAACGCGTAGGTGTCCACGCCGATGCCGTTTCGGCTCCCCTGCGACCAGAGCGGCCAGCGGTACTCCGCGCTCGCCACCACGAGTCCGCGGTCTCGGAACCGGTCGTCCTTGTAGCCGCGGAGGAGATCGGGATCGTCGTTCGTGAGCAGACGCTGGAACGCGATGACCTCGTCGCCGCCGGCCTCGTCGAGATACGCGACGACGCCTCGGAGCGCGAGCGCCCGGCGATCGAACCAGAGGGGTACGAACTGCTGGAGCTCGCCCCGGTAGGTCCAGAACTGGGAGTCGCCGTTCCCCTTCTCCTGGAAGTAGGCGACCTTCGCACGGCGCAGCCCGCCGCGCTCCGGACGGCCACGTTCGGGACGTAGCCCTCCCGGCCCCTTCACGAACGTGTTGTCGTGCGAGAGCTCCAGCGCCAGCGAGAAGCCGTCGGAGCGATCGCGGTAGCCGAACGGAAGCTCGTCCGCGAACTCCTCGGACAAGTGAGGTCGTTCGGAGTTCTCCGACCCGATCGCGCCCGCGCCCGAATACGTCACGGAGCCTTCCCAGGTGAAGCCGTCGCCGATCCGTCGAGCGTAGCTGAGTCCTCCCCAGAACACTTCCTCCAGATAGAATGACTCGCGATTCTTGTCGCTGCCCGCGCCGACGCCGTAGTAACGCGCGTTCGAGTCGGCCCGGTAGCCGCCGCCGAACTGCACCCAGGAATCGGGGGTGCGATGCACCTTGAGGCCGAACGTCGCGCTTCCCTTCCCGCGCGTGAACATCGATCCGCCGACTCTCATGTGGTTGTCCTCGCCGGGAAATTCCGGGAAGTCCAGGTTGAGGCTCGCGCCGATGCCGTCCGCCCCGCCTCCACTGATTCCGCCGGTCAGATAGGCGCGGCCGACCTTCAGGGGGTAGAGCGCGCTGGCCCTCGCGATGATTCCGCTCTCGTCGAGGTATTCCGCGCCGTATTCCACTCCCCCCATGACGAGGATCAGGGGGAACATGACGATGTAGAAAGGAACATCGACGACCGTTTCCCAGGCCGGACGCCGCGCTTCGTCCATCGCTACCTGGATGGAGTCGGCAGGATCGGCAATGGGTCCCCAGGGGCTTTCGCCGGCACCATCCGCGGCCAAAGCGGGTGCGGCCATCGCGGCGCCACCGAGTAGCGCCCATCGCAGCGGCCGGCAGATCGCTTTCCTATAAAGACAAATCATTCGCTTGCGATGTCGGTTCGAGTCGGGTAGCGCTTGGGCGGAGATCTCGAAACCCCCGTCAAGGTTCGGACGTGTACCTTCCAAGGAAACCGGTGCCTCGGTCAACCCTCCTCTCGATCGTGGTCGTCGCCGCCGCCGCGTCGGCTCTCCCTTCGACGGCGGACGCGATCCGGTGGCCCTGGAACAAGGACGAGCCCTGGCCCCCCAGCTCGGTTCGGCCCGTCGTGCGCCTCGCGCACCCCACGGTGGAGTCGAAGCTCGCCGCCTCGGCCGATCCCCGTTCCGGAGAGCGCGCCTACCGATTCGTCGCGTACGGGGACCAGAGGGCGCTCGCCGACGGCGAGTGGCAGGAGATGATCACCCGGATTCGTGGGCTCGACGAGGACGAGGGGGCCGTCGCGTTCATCGTGGACACCGGAGACGTGGTGGCGAACGGACGGCACACGGATCAATTCGCGTTTCTCGCGAAGATCCTCGAGCCGGTCCGTCACGTCCCGTACCTCGTTTGCGTCGGCAACCACGAAGTCCGGAACAACCGGGCGCCCGAGGCGCGCGAGCACTCCGCCGCATTCTTCGCCTATCTCGATCCGGACTTCGGACCTGATCGCATGTACTACCGGAAGGACCTCGCCCCCGTCACGTTTCTCTTCCTCGACACGAACGACCTTGTCTACGGCGAGGCCGGCGATCGCACCACCTGCCTGCGCGAGATCGATCCCCGTTCGCGCGAGGCCGCGCAAGTCACATGGATCGAGGCGCAACTCGACGCGATCGGCGACGATCCCGTTCGCCCTACGGTCGTGGTGATGCACCATCCGCCGGTCCAGTCGTCCGAGAAGCATCTCGAGACGGCCCGCTCCGTCTGGAACGTCTCGAGAGACGGACGGCAGCTCGTCGACCTTCTCGCCGACGGCGGCGTGGACGTGATCGTCACGGGACACACGCACACCTACGAACGCTTTCGCCTCGTGCGCGAAGACGGACACGAAATCGTGGTCGTGAACATCTCCGGAAGGCCGCGTGACAGCGTTCTCTGGTTCGGGCGCGGAGCTCGACGCGCTCGGGACATCCGCCAAAGAGAGGACGCCTGGCTCGAGGATCACGGGTGGCTCGGACTCGACCGCTGGGACGTGATCCAGGAGGACGTCATGTTGAAAGGGGACGAGTCGAACCAGTTCGGCGTCTTCGACGTCGAGGGCGACGGGCGCCTGTTCCTCGAGGTCCATTTCCTGGCCGAAGATGAGCCCGGCGGCACCCGGCGGGGCGGGCGCGTCAGGATCCACTGAGACAGGGCGCTTCGTTGCGGAAGTCGGTGCAGGGCTGTATGATGCCCGCACTTCGCACCCCGATCCCGGAGTCTCCATGAAGCTCGCTCGACCTCTCTGGGCAGCGCTCATCGTCGCAGCCGCCGCGGCGGCCAGCCTTCCTCCGGCCGCGGCGTCCGACCGTGCGGGAGCGTGGGAAAAGGAGCTCTACTTCGGGCGGTACTACCCGAGCCCCGAGCTGCTCGACGACGTGGGCACCGTCGGTATGCGCCTGCACTACGTCGCCTCGAGACACTTCGGGGTCCTGGCCGAGCTCGGCTTCATCAACCGGACCGACATCGAGTTCGACATCGCCCCCCCGGACGTGACGGGACTCCTGGAGTACGACGCGTTCTTCGTCGACATGTCCCTGACCTGGCAGCCCTTGAAGCTCGGCCGGTGGGCGTTCGGCCTCTACGGGGGACCGGGGTGGTCCTTCGTGAGCGCGCGCGTCAGAGCGCTCGTCGATGGACAACCGGGTGAACGACCGGAACAGATCGTCACCGGTCTGGAGGATGACAGCTTCTCGGCGCACGGGGGAGCGAGCGTGAAGTGGTACTTCGGCGGCCAGGGCTTCTACCTACGGGGTACCGCACGCGGCCGCTGGTTCGAAGCACGCGACGGAGACGACCTCGACCAGGAGTACACGCTCGCACTCGGAATCTAGCCCCAACGATACGGGGGATTGTATGACGCGACATGATCACCCATGGTTGCCGCTGGCCGTCGTCTTCGGTCTGGCCGGCGCCGGTCCGGCCGTGGCGGAGGGTGAGATCCCCGCCCACATCACCGAGATGCTGATCATCGAGGGCATGTTCGACACGATGACGGTGAGCTCCTGGGATCCCGAGACGGATCGGCTGGAGTTCTTCTACGGCGACCGGAAGAACACGATCCACCACATGATCTTCCAGGACGGAGAGTTCGAGCGGGCGTGGCGATCCCCGCCGCTCGGCGGAACCATCCAGAACATCGAGATCGGCGATCTGGACGGCGACGGCACGGAAGAGCTCGTCACGTACACCGCCAAGAACGAGGCCCAGATCTGGCAATACGAGAAGGGTTACAAGATTCGCTGGGAGTCGAGGCGCGAGACCGCGTTCAAGACCATCCAATCGATGACGGTGGCCAACGTGGACAGCGACGACGCGCTGGAGATCATCTTCTGCGCCGACAACCGGATCGTCTACATCGACGGGGCGAATCTCATCGTCGAGCGGGAGGGCCGTGACGAGATCAACGCCTCGCGGATCCTGATCGGGAACGTCGACGGCGATCCACAGGACGAGTTGATCACGAGCGACGGTTTCGTGATC
>JALGZO010000769.1 GCA_025774865.1 bacterium
CGAGGCGCAATCGCTCTTCCGTCGGGCCCTCTCCGTGCGGGCGGGTCAGTCCCCGGCGGTCGTCGGTCTGGCGACGATTCCCCTTCTCCAGAACAGACCTGCCGAAGCCGAGCGGATTCTCCGGGAGCGACGGGACACCACACCGCTCTCCGCTCGCTACCATCGGTGGCTCGCGCTCGCGCTGGCCGAGCAGGAACGCTACGAGGATGCGGAGCCGTACGCTCGCCGCGCCGTTCAGATGAACGACAGCTCGGAGAACCTCACGGCCCTCGCCTGGGTCCTGATCGCCGGCGATCTCGGCGTGGATGAGGGTATCGAGCTCGCTGGTCGCGCGCAGGCTCGGGAGAAGGAATCGCTCTGGTCGGAACCGACGCTCCCGTTCCTGCCCTCCCCCGAGCACTGCCTCGGACTGGCGGAGATCCGGAGGGGAAGGGTGGAGGCCGGAGTCATCCGTCTGGAGGAAGCGGCGAGGTTGAGGCCCGACCGCTCCCGGATCCAGCAGGACATCGAGCGGGCCCGACAGTCGGGATAGGCGCAGTTCACCCCGGCACGGTAAACTCTGCCCGCCGAGCGTCGTGCCCGTCGCCGGCCCTCGGGGAGGGACCATGCCCGCGAAGCCCATGACCTTGACCCAGAAGATCCTCTGCCACCACGCGGTGGGCCTGGCGCGGCCGTGGGTGGAGGCGGGGGACACGATCCGAATCAAGGCCGACTGGACGATCGCTTCGGAGCTGGCGTGGAACGGCATGAACGCGACGTACGAGAAGCTCGGTCGTCCGCCCATGTTCGACCGCGAGCGGTTCTACCTCGCCCTGGATCACACGGTGGATCCGGAAACCCTCGCGAACGACTCTCGCACCCAGGCGCTCGTTCGGCTGTCCCGTGACTTCGCGAAGGAGGTGAACCTCTCGCATTTCTACGACGCGAACGAGACGATCCTGCACACGAAGTTCTACCGCGACCTCGTTCAACCGGGGCAGACGGTCATCGGCGCGGACTCGCACTCGTCGAGCCACGGCGGGCTCGGTGCGTTCTCGATCGGGCTCGGTGGAGCGGACGTATGCATCGCGATGGTGCTCGGCGAAACGTGGATCCAGGTGCCGGACGCGATCCAGGTCGCCTACAACGGGAGGCTGCCGTTCGGACTCACCGGTAAGGACGTAATCCTGAAGACCCTCGGCGATCTCGGCCGCAACACCGTCGCGATGGAACGGAGCGTCGAGTACGTCGGAGATTCGCTGAAGGACTTCTCGACGGACTTCCGCTTCACGGTTGCCAACATGACGGCGGAGTTCGGCGGCTTGAACGGTATCTTCCCGGCCGATGAGCGAACCGCGCCGCTGCTGGCGGGGCGACGCGACTGCAACGACGCCGCTCTCTACTTCCGCGCCGACGAGGACGCCGTCTACGTCGACCGGTACGAATTCGATCTGTCTCGGATGGTGCCGTACGTCGCGAAGCCGTACTCGCCGGACAACGTGTTCGAGGTCACCGAAGTGGCCGGGCGAGAGATGCAGGGTACGTTCATCGGCGCGTGTACGACCACGGAAGAGGAACTCGTGATCGCAGGCCTGGTGTTGAAGCGGGCGATGGAGAGCGGGCGCGCACCGACAGACTCTCCGAACCGCCTCGTCGTACCGGGGTCCGTCGAGATTCGCGACAATCTGAAGAAGTCCGGCCTTCTCGACGTCTACGAGAAAGCCGGATTTCGGGTGGGCTCGCCCGGCTGTTCCATGTGCCTGGGGATCGCGAGCGACAAGGCCGGTCCGGGGGAGAATTGGCTGACGAGTCAGAATCGAAACTTCGAGAATCGCATGGGCGCGGGGTCGCATGCGTGGCTCGCGAGTGCTCCCGCCGTCGCGGCGAGCGCGTTCGATCTCGCGATCACCGATCCTCGTCCGCTCCTGGCCGAGATCTCGCGGGACGAGGTCGACCGCTACCTCGAACGAGAGCTTTCGGGGGCCCCCATCGTCGTCTCGGAACCGCAGCCGGACCTGTTGGAAGCGGCCGCCACGGATGGCGAAGCGAACGAGGCGGCGAACGGGAGCGGCGTGATCGAAGGGCGCGTGCAGCGCTTCGGTGACCACATCGACACGGACGCGATGATCCCCGGGGAGTTCTGCCACCTCACCGACTCCGACGAGATCGGCAGAGTCGCGTTCCACCACGTACGCCCGGATTTCGGGGACCGGCTCGCGCGCGGCGAGACCGTGCTCGTCGGCGGCGAGGGTTGGGGGTCGGGGAGCTCGCGTGAACACGCCGTCTGGGCGCTGAAGTACGCCGGCGTGAAGGCGGTGATCGCGAAATCATTCGCGTTCATCCACAAGCGCAACCTCGTGAACGAGGCGGTCCCCCATTTCGTACTCTCCGACCCCGAGTTCCACGCCGCGATCGAGGATGGGGAGCCCATTTCGATCCGATCCGCCGAAGGGATCGTCTCGGTGGGCGCGCGCGAATACCGAGCCGAGCCGGCGTCGAGCATCGCCATGCGCATCCAATCGGCGGGCGGCATCGTGATGGCCGTGCAGCGGCACGGCAAAGAGACCTTCGACACCTTGACGGCCGGCGTCGCGTAGCCCCATGCCTTCGGAAGCCGCGGCGGCTGCCCACGCGCTCACCGCCACCACCCTCGACGAGCTCGAAACCCCGGCGCTTCTCGTGGATGCCGACATCCTCGAGACCAACCTCCATGAGATGCAGCAGCTCGCGAGCGACGCGGGGGTGACGCTGCGCCCGCACTGGAAGACCCACAAATGCGTGGAGATCGCGCGACGCCAGATCGAGCTCGGCGCGGTCGGAGGTACCGTAGCGAAGGCGGGAGAGGCCGAGGTCTTTCTCGCCGCCGGCTTCGATGATGTGCTGATCGCGACTCCGGTCGTCGACCCGCGGAAGATCGAGCGGCTGATCGAAGCTCGCGGCCGCGCTTCCCTCACGGTGCTCGTCGAGTCGGAGGAGGGACGGCGGCGGTGGGCAGCGGCGGCTTCCGGCGCTCAGCGCGCCGTCCCGGTCTTGCTCGAGGTCGACGTGGGGATGCACCGAACCGGCGTTCCGCCGGCCGAGGGCGCGCTGCTGCTCGCGCAGGAGATCGCGTCGACCCCCGGGCTCGAGCTTCGTGGCGTCATGACGCACGCGGGCCATGCCTACGCGGCCGCGTCCCCGGCCGAGATCGCGGAGATCGGCCGGGCGGAGGGTGAGCTCCTCGTGAAGACAGCGGAGACGATACGCGCCGCCGGCATTGATTGCCCGGTCGTGAGCGTCGGGTCGACGCCGACCGTTCGACACTCCTCCCGGGTTCCCGGCGTGACGGAGATCCGACCCGGCAACTACGTCTTTCACGACGGGATCCAGGTCGATCTCGGTGTCGTCCCGGCCCCGCGGTGCGCTCTCACGGTCCTCGCGACTGTCACTGCGCGCCCGGCCCCCGATCGCGTCGTACTCGACGCGGGAGCGAAGACACTGACCACCGACCGCGGCGCCTCCGGCCGGCTGGGACTCGGGCGCGTGCACGCCGGCGAAGAACTCGTCGTCAAGCTGTCGGAGGAGCACGGCATCATGAGAGTGGATCCCGACGCCTCCTACCGGGTGGGCGATCGAGTCCGGATCGTACCGAATCACGCGTGCGTCACCGTCAACCTCCACGACCACCTCTACGTGGCTCGTGAAGCTCGAATCGAGGCCGTTTGGGGCGTGGCCGCCCGCGGCCGCGTCGCCTGAGCCGGAGGGGCCGTGCCGAGGATTCCCGTTTCCGCGACGCGCTTCCGGGGCTGGGCCGAGAAGCTCGCGCCAGGGATCGTTGCCGGGCTGGTCGGTTGTAGCGCCGCGGAGTCTCCGTCCCTTCCGTCCATTATTCTCGTCACGCTGGATACGACGCGGGCCGACCACCTCGGCTGCTACGGGTACTTCCGTGACACGACTCCGCGACTCGATGCGTTCGCCGCCGAAGCGCTTCTGTTCGAGAGGGCGGTCGCCCCGTCGGCGACGACCCTTCCGTCGCACGTGTCGCTACTGACCGCGACCTATACCCTTCGACACGGAATCAACGCCAATC
>JALGZO010000770.1 GCA_025774865.1 bacterium
AACAATCCGATGATCTCGGCGCGCAACAGGCTCGATGGTGGCTTCGACACCTTCCTGTGGCGGCCGAAGCCGCCGGCCGAAGGCAGCCGCGCGGACTGGTCCCTCTCTCTGATCCAGAAGCGCTTCGCGCAACAGCAGGTTCCGGAACCGTTCTTTCTCTTTCTCAATCTCATCGAGCCGCACTTCCCCTACGACCCGCCGGCGGCGTTCCACGGTCGGTTCGGCGGCGACATCTCGAAGATCCCGACGGAGGAAAGACTCGAGATGTCGATGGTAGCGGGTGCCAGGGCGGTCGACCCCGAGGCACTGATACCGTTGTACGACGAGGAGCTGAGCCACACCGATGACGTCGTCGGGCGGCTGCTCGCGTGGCTCCGTGAACGGGGACTGTATCGAAGCTCGTTGATCATCATCACCTCCGATCACGGAGAGTTCCTCGGTGAGGGCGGTCGGTACTCGCACCAGCTTTCTCTGGCGCCGGAACTGATCTGGATACCGCTGATCATCAAGTACCCGGGCAACGAGTACGCAGGTACCGTCGAGGAGAGTCCGATGGTGTCGCTCACCGACGTGTACCGGACTGTGTTGGCGGCGGCCGGGGCGCACGATCCGGATCGCGAGACATGGTCACAGGACTTGCGTCGCATGGATCGGTTCTCACGCCGCTGGACGCTCAGCGAGTACTTCTACTCCGTGAAGTACCTGCGCCAATTGAAGCGTCTGAACCCGGACTTCGATGTGAGGGCGCACGAGGTCGTGAGACGCCTCGTCTTTTCGGGCGGCGAAGAGCATCTGTTCTACGGGGACGATCTGACGCCGGCGGCCGGCGATGGCCGCGAAGTCGGAGCCAGCCTGTCGGACGGGGTTCTCGCCGAGCTCGATGCCTACCTGCGGAGCCCGCGAGGGGCGACCGTGTTCGACGACTCGCTGGGGGACGCCGACGCGATCGAGGCGCTCCGAGCCCTGGGCTACGTGGGTGACTGACGAACGACCCCCCCGCGGCGGTCCCACCGGGATCGAATCTTGACACTCCCAATCGAGGCGCGTTTATTCCCAGGTCTCGCCGAGTTCACCCGGTCCACGGGGTAGCATGATCGTGTTTCGTTGGGCGGTCTTGGCCGCCTGGCTGGCCAGCGGCCAGACTGCCTTCGCCCAGGTCCCACCGGAGGATCCGCGGTCCGTGGATCGCGCTTCGGCCTCGGCCCTGCGGCCGGCCGCCCAACGGGAACCGGTCGACGAGAACACGTACGTCGTGGGTCCCGGAGACTACTTCGCGGTGGCCGTTCACCTGCAAGGAGCCGAGCTCGAGCACGTGCCGGTGACTCCGGAGGGCGATCTGGTCCTGCCCCGGATCGGCGCCGTGCCGGTGGCCGGCAAGTCCCTCGCCGAGGCCAAGCGGGCGGTGACGGACGCCCTGGCGGAGTCCTACCGGAATGTCCAGATCGACGTCGTCTTGGCCACGGTGCGTACCATTCAGGTTCACGTGACGGGGCAAGTCGTGAATCCGGGCACGTACTCCGCGAGCGCCCTGGACGTGGTCAGCACGCTCATCGACCTCGCCGGTGGCCTCACGCCGAATGCCGGGCAGCGGAATATCGAGCTGCACAAGCCCGAGAATACCATACGACGCGTCGACCTCGTTCGTTATCGAAATGCCGGCGACCCAGAAGCGAACCCCGCCGTCATGGATGCCACGTCCATACGCGTTCCCTTCGAAGGCGAAATGGTTTACTGCCTTGGCGCCGTCGAGCAACCCGGCCATTACGAGCTCGTGCCCGGCGACGACATCCAGTCACTGATCGAGATCGCCGGTGGGCTCGTCGAGGGCGCCCGGCGCGACTCTGCGGAATTCCGCGAGTTCGTCAGCGACTACGACACGCGACACGCGATCATCTGTCTGGACGATCTTGCGGTCGGTGAGCGCAAGCTCGGCCCGGGTGACCAGGTCTACATCCGCTACGAACACGAGGGGTACCGGCAAGTGGAGACGGTGTGGATCACCGGCGAAGGCATCGAACATCCCGGACCCTTCGGAATCAGTGAGGGTTCGGTCCGTCTCCTGGACGTGATCGAGCGCGCCGGCGGGTTCACAGAGGACGCTTCGTTCGTGGAGGCTCGCATGATCCGGACCACGGGAGTGGAGAAGGAGGATCGCGAGTTCGAGCGGCTCAAGGTGATCCCCGTGCAGGACATGTCCAAGACCGAGTACCAGTACTTCAAGGCAAAGTCGCGGGAGCGCAAGGGGCAGGTCGTGGTGGACTTCGAGGCGCTCGTGGCCGGAGACGAATCGCAGAATCTCCTTCTGCGCCGGGAAGACCGGATCTTCGTGCCGACGACGCGCACGACCGTCACCGTTACGGGGGCCGTCGCGTCACCGGGTCTCGTGACCTATCTCTCCGAGCGCAAGGCCTCGTATTACATCGAGCGCGCCGGCGGCTACTCGTCGGATGCCGAGAGAGGCAAGACCCGCGTGATCAAGGCCTCGACCGGCGAGTGGGAGCCGGCGAGAGGCGCGGGATACATCGTTCCGGGAGACGAGATCTGGGTGCCGGAGCAAGAAGATCGCGACTGGTGGCGACTCACCCGCGAAACCGTGTCCTTCATCGCTTCGGTCGCGGCGATCTACCTGGTGTTCGACCAGGCCACGAGGTAGCGGCGCGCGCCACGAGCGCCCTCAGCCGGCCTTCGCCCGGAACTCCCGCCCGGCGAAACGCGCGGCGAAGATCCAGATCACGACGACGAGCACGGTGACGAGAGACAGCCAGCGGAGACTCCCGAACTCCGTGAAGATCGCGGTGATACCGAGGCTGATCGCCACCGCGAGCGCCTTCGCGAAACGCTGCACGAACATGTCGATGAACGCCTTCGCCTTGTACTTCTCATCGCGCGTCGTCGGCACATAGAGAGTCTCCTTCGCCGACTGATTGATCGAGTAGCTGAACCCGTTGTCGGCCGTGTTCAGGAGGCTGCCGATCCAGAGAGCCGGCACCGCCATGAATGCCACGGAGCCGGAGAGAGCGGCGAACGGCAAGACCAGGAGCGCGGGCGTCAAGCCGAACCGGGTCATGATGAAGCTCGTCAGGAAGAACTGCACGAGCATCGATGTCCAGTTCGTGATCGAGAACACGGTGGTGAAGTGTTTCCGGAGATCGTCGCCGGAGAGATAGTGCTCGACCGTGGCCGTGAACTGGAAGTCCATGATCGTCGAGACGATCTCGTAGAGCCCGACGATACCGACGACGGACAGCAGATACGGCGAGCGAAAGACGAGCTTCGCGCCCTCCACGGCGGGATTCCCGTCGCTCGGCGGCACGTCTTCCGGCTCCGACGCTGCCTCTGCGGGTGGTGGATCGCGATCGACGATGCGGCCGGCGACGGCCGCGATGCCGGCGATCGCCACGGCGAGCCCGAAGCAGATCCAGAGCCAGCCGGACTCCGAGACCCGATCGATCCAGACGCGAACGAACGTGCTGCCGAAGACGCCGCCCAGGACACCTCCGAGCCCGACCAGCCCGTAAAGCCGCTTCGCCGATTCGGGGGTCGTGCTGTCGTTCAGGAACGCGAAGAACGTGGCGACCATGATCGTCGAGAAGAGATCGCCGAGAAGATAGAATGTCCAGACAGCGGGGCCGGCGGGCGCGCGCAACCCGAAGCTGTACACGACATAGCACGCCATGAAGAACGCGGCGAACACGAAGGTGAGCTGCTGACGGCGAAGACGCCGCGCCAACAGTGTGAACACGGTCACGGCGATCATCGCGACCAGCATGTTGAGCACCTTCGCGAGGAGCTCGGCCTGCGACGCGAGCATGTTCCACGAGAGAAGCGTGAATCCGGTATCGCGGTAGTAGTCGATGAACAGACCCTTCTTCAGGGGCTTCAGGATCCAGAAGCTGGTGATGACGAGGAAGAAGTAGAAGAACATGAGGAGCGAAAGGGGGAGCTCCTCCCGCCGGATGTTCAGAAACGCTCGAAACGGGTTCGCCATTCTCGACTCGTGTTGGAGAGGCAGCGGGCGGCGCGAGCGGGGATTCTAG
>JALGZO010000771.1 GCA_025774865.1 bacterium
GGTGCATTAACCGGCGGTAGCCCTCTCACGACAGGAGGTATCTAATGCGCTGAGCAGGTATCGATCTCCACAAGCGATTTTTCGTCGTCGGTATCGAAGATGATGAAGGGCGCATCAAGCGGCAGGGAGATCGACCGGCAGCGTCGGAGGAAGGCCAATGAATCGCGTTGCCCTTTGTGCACTGATTCCAACTGTCGGTTCTGTTCTTGGTCTCGTGATGATGTCCCCAACGATCTTCGCCCAGGAATCAGCGGAGGATACGCTTCGCGCAGCTATTACCCTTCTTCCGGGAGAAGAGAGCTTCAAGGGAATAGGGACGGACGAAGGTTTTCCCAAGGAAGTCATGATCAGGGATTCGGGTGCAGAAGCAGTGCTCACCGCCCTGGGATCCGGTGTCCGCAAGAAGCTCGTATTCAAGGGCTACGAGGCCGTGGTCTACGCGGAGAAGGATGTCGATCTGGGCTCCGATCCTTACAACGCTTTCATCGAGGGCAACTTCGCAAAACGGGTACAGATGTACTTCCTGCGGAATGTCGGTGGGGGCAGACTCCGAGGCCATTTCCGGGACGGGCTCAAGCAGGTCCTGGGTGAGAAGGAGTGGGACCCCATTCTGGTTCGAGACTTTGAGACCTTCCTGGGGTTCTTCGAGGATGACGGCGTCAAGAAACGCCAGAGCATAGAGCTGATTTGGCTCCCCGACCGCGGCCTCTGCACGATCGTTGGTGGCGAATCCTACCCTCCCATTCCCAGTTCCGATCTGGCGTCGGCCCTCTGGGCGATTTGGCTCGGGGACAAACCGGTCAGCAAAGACCTCAAGAGGGACATGCTGAGATTCGTGCTCGGGAGTCTGTGAGGACGGGGTTTCTCAGTGTGCTACCCGTATTCGCCTTCGCCCGTCCCCCTCTTGCTCGGCCGCGACGAGGTCGCCCGGGGAACGGGCCGGCTACCGCCGAGGTTACTCCTGCCCCGTACCGCCCGGATTCTCGGCCTCCGTGATCATCGCGTCCGCAATCTCGAACGCACGCTTGGCCAGCTCATCGTCATTCATGTCTGGACGGGTCTCCAGTAGAGCATGCATCGCCGTCGTGGCAATGAGTGCTCGCGGTTTCATGTTCTCGAGTCTGTTCGAGCCCGCGATGATTCCGGGATCATGTGGCTCGCCGCAGCTCACCAGCGACAGGCTCATGAGTCCGAGAATTGCGAGGGACAGAGTCATCTTCGACATCGTCGTCATCTCCTCGTGTTCACTGTTCAGGAACCACACCGACCGCGAGCGTAGACCGATTGGGCGACCGCGGCTACCCTGCCAGCAACCCCGACTGGAGGGGAGGCTGTAGGTCGTGAAGCGAGGTCGAATCAGCCAGACGGCCCTCAAGGTCGCGCTCAGCTTGATCACGTTGAGCGTCAAGGACGACTGGGCGGAACGGCTTCCTCCCGGCCTGGTGGAAATCAGCGAGCGGCTGCTCCTGGCCTCGGGGTCACCCGGCTACGGCCCAGGCCTGATGCGCGCGTCCAAGAAACAGTGGATGGTGCGTGTCTACAAGATCCACGACCGCCTGATGCCGGGCCAATGGGAGGGCTTCGGCCACCGAAAGATCTTCATGCAGCAGCAGGTGGAGAGAGCGATCGAAGAGGGCGCGCGACAGGTGCTGGTCTTGGGTGCTGGCTTCGACACGCTCTGCCTGAGGCTCGCGCCGCGGCACCGCGATGTGCACTTCTTCGAGGTCGACCATCCCGCAACGTCGGCGGCCAAGGCCAGGGGAGTTGCCGTCTTGGGGCAGCCGGAGAACATGATTCAGATCGCGGCTGATCTCGGCCAGCGCGGTCTCTCGAAGGTGTTGTCAGAGGGCGGTCGCTGGGACCCCGCGCAGCTCTCGGTGTTGTTGGCGGAGGGCCTCTTTCTGTACCTCAAGGACGACGAGGTACGCGGCCTGCTCGATGAGGCGGCCGCCTGCACGCCGCACCGAAGCCGGATCGTCTTCACACACAAGATCCCCGATGACCGCAAGGTTCTCCCGATGATCCTGCGGCTGGTCGGCGAGCCGTTCCAGTCCGCCGTGCGAAGCGAGGACCTACCCGGGTACATCAAGGGTACCGGCTGGGCCATGATCTCCGACGTCGACACCGACGCTGCACACGGGATCGAACGCTACGCAGTCGCCGAACGGCTCTGACTCCTTGGTTCATCCCTGCCGACCGCCGTCATCCCCGGGCCGCTTTTCCAGGTCGCTGATCAGGGCCTTGAACCGCGGGTGATCCCGCAGAGCATCCAGATTCGAGTCCTGTTCGAAATACTGCCTCTGGATGTTGCCGACCGTGACGCTCCGTTCGAGGTGCGCAAGTGCTTCCTCGACCTGGCCCGCGATCGAGAGAATGCAGCCCACGTTGTAGAGCAGCATGCAGTCGTCCGGTTCCATCTTCACGGCCCTCTTCGCCCGCTCCAACCCCCTCTCGACCTCACCCAGCTCGACCAGCGCGTTCGCACTCAAGTAGAGAGCGCGGACGTCGTCTGGCGTCAATGACAGCTGTTCATCCGCATTCTCCACGCACCGACGCCTGGCCACACCCGCCTCGCGATCTCTTCCCAGGTTCGAATAGACCTGCCCGAGGATCGCCGGCGACTGGTAATCGTCGGGGCGGATCTCGCACGCACGCTCGAGGAGCGAGGCCGCCTTCTCGAACTCGCCTCGCATGATGCTCTCGCGGGCGTAGAAGAAATGTGCATCGTAGGAGCGCGGCTCCAGCTCGAGCGCCCGTTCGTAAGCGGCTATGGCTTCGGCTGAGCGATCGAAGAGTCCCTCGGCCACGCCGTGCGAGACGTGCACTTGGGCCAATCCGGGATCGAGCTGCAGGGCTTTCTGGGTGGCGGCGAGAGCGCAGTCACGCTGAGCCGGATTGCGATCGACGTACAGGTAGACGAAGGAGCAACAGTCGGCGATGCCGGCGTGGGCCAGTGCGTAGGCCGGATCGATCTCGATGGCGCGCTGGAACATCTGTCGTGCCGACTCGATACCCCGCCGGCTGTGCTGATAGAGCAGGGGCCGTCCCCGCAGGTAATACTCGTAGGCCTGGGCGTCCCGGGTCGCCACGTTCCGAATCGCCCGCCGTTCGTGCGGGCTCAGGGAGACCTTCAGCGCCAGGACCACGCTCTCCGCGATCTCGTCCTGAATGGCGAAGATGTCACTCGCCTCCCGATCGAACCGCTCGGACCAGAGCCGGTAACCTCTCGCGACGTCGGTCAGCTCGGTCGTGATGCGAAGCCGGGTGCCGGCCTTGCGCACGCTGCCCGCCAGCAGGCTCTTCACGCCGAGGCGGCGGCCGATCTCGCGCGGATCGAGTGTCTGCGCCCGAAAGCGAAAGGCGAAGGTGCGCGAGGCCACGTGGAGATCGGCGATCCTGCTCAAGGCGTTCGTGACCTCCTCGGCGATCCCATCGCAGAAGAACGCCTGGTCCTGCTCCTGGCTCATGTCGACGAAGGGAAGGACGGCGATCGAGCGCTCCCCGCCCTCTGTCGGGACCTCGTCGTCCCGGAGCTCGCCGAGATCGAGACGGAGAGCCGCCGGCGTCTGGAAACGGCGGTCGGGATCCTTGTCGAGGCAGCGCCGGATGATTCGATCGACGGTCTCGGGCCAGTCGCTTCTCACGTCCGTGACCGGGGGCGGATCATCTCTCAGGATCGACGCGGTGATCTCGGCCACGCTCTCCCCCCGAAAGGGCTTCTGACCCGTCGCCAGTTCGTAGAAGAGAACACCGAGCGCGAATATGTCGGAACGCTGATCGACGCGTGCCCCCCGCAGTGTCTCGGGCGCCATGTAGTGAAGGGTCCCCGCGATCTCGTCTTTGCGGTGAAGCGGACGCGTGGTCGCCTGGCTCGAGACGTCGTCCGGTTCCTCGGCGGTCGAGCAGGCCAGACCGAAATCGAGGACTTTCACGCGGCCCGAATTCGACAGGATGACGTTGGCGGGCTTCAGATCCCGGTGGGTGATGCCTTCCTCCTGCGCGGCACTGACGGCATCCGCCACGGGAAGG
>JALGZO010000772.1 GCA_025774865.1 bacterium
TACACCCCATGGCTGGACGTGGGGACGGACACGGACGGCGGCACCGACGGCTTCCAGGGCGACTTCTCGACCCTGAACGTCGACGACGACAGCCCGCAGGTCGGAGCGACCGGACGAGTGCAAGAAGGTGCCGAGCTTGTGACGGCGAGCACCGTGAACGTGCATCCCGGCACTTACCCCGGAACTCTCTCGTTTCCATCGGCGTACACCACGGACGGTGTGACCATCTCCGGTACCGATACGGTCAACCGCCCGATGCTGACGGGGGGAATCAACTTCCAGAACAGCACCGACATCGACGACTTGACGCTGGAGAACCTCCATGTGAAGGGCGATGGTGGTGCGAATCGCATCGTCAACATGGGCAATTCGGGTGCCGTGCGCGACTTCGCCATGGACAACTGCGTGATCGATGGGGAGAGCACCGCCGGCCGCATTGGTGTGTACGGGAGCGGTTTCGCCGGCAACTTCACGATGACCGACAACGAGTTCAAGGACATCCGTGGCTGGGCGCTGATGGACCTCGGCGCGGCCGGCGTGACCTTTGCCCTCGAGAAGATCACGTTCTCGGGCAACGACATCCACGATTCCGACGGTGCCGTCGCTCTCCGCGGATTCGCCGCGGACCGCACCGACTCGGTCGTGGTCGTGAACAACACTTGGGACGACCTCAACCAGGCGAGCGCGCAAGCCTGGGCGGCGTTGGAGGTCAACACCGCCGATGTCTTCTCGGCCTCCGGCAACACGATCAGCGATGTCGCCGAGGCCTCCTGGGGCGACGATGGTTCGGCCATGCAGCTCTGGAACGTCGGCGACGTCGATATCAACAACAACGACTTCACGAACAACAACCAGGGCATCTGGGTCGCGACGGTGGGCGGAACCTACGAGCTGCCGACCGGGTCGATCAGCAACAACAACTTCAGCAACCACACCGACTGGGCGATCAGCGTGGATGACGACGCTCCCTCGGGTGGTTCGGTGAATGCGACCTGCAACTGGTACGGGACGACCGCCGGTCCGAACGTGCCGCCGGGGAACCCCACGGCGAACGACGACGTGGAGGGTCCCGCAATCTACGCACCGTGGCTGGACGCGGCGGCACCGGGCGGCACGTGCGACCAGTACGGCGGCGACAACGTCGCGGCCGAGCCCGACGGGGACTGCCTGAACATCGACAACACCTGCGAGACGGTGTCGGTGAACTTCAACCGCACGGACACCAGCGGGGCCCGCGGCGCCAGCGTGACGATCGAACTCTCCAGCGAGCTCGAGCTCTGCGTGAACCCCGCCACGAGCATCAACCAGGGAACCTGGCTCAGCGGATACTCTCCGGTGACGTTCCTGGTCATCGACAACGGAGGCGGCTCGTACACCGTCGACCAGTCGATTCTGGGGCTGCCGTGCGGCGAGACTTCGGGCGGCCAGCTCTTCACGATCGATGTGAAGGCATCGGGATTGGACGGTACGGGCACGATCACGGTGACGGAGGTGATCGTTCGCGATTGCGCGAACGCGCCCCTGCCCGGGATCCCGGGTCCGCCTGCGTTCATCACGATCGACACGGCCCCGCCGACGGCGGTGGCCAATTTGATGGCCACGCAAGTCAAGGCGGCGAACGACGCCGACGGCACCACGAAGGTCACGATCGACTTCACCGCTCCGGGTGACGCGGACACGGTGGAAGTGTACCGGGCTCCTTACTCGACCGCTTCGAACGTGAACGCCTACCCCGAGTACGACGACGTCCCGACGGCCGCCCCGCCGGCGACTCCGTCGTATCCGCCGGCGGCGCCCTGGGCGCTGACTTCGGTGACCGCCACCGGACAGACGGACGAGACGTCCGCTCGAGGCTTTTGGTACTACGTCGTCTTCACGAAGGACGCCTGCGAGAACGTATCCGCGGTTTCGAACGTGACCGACGGCACGCTCAATTACCACCTCGGCGACGTGCGTCCCGGCAGCGGCAACAACCAGGTGACCACGGTGGACATGAGTGCTCTGGGTGCCGCCTATGGAGCCACGCTCGTCTTCAACGACCCCGACAACGATCTCGACGTCGGGCCCACGAGCGACTTCTCGGTGGACGCGCTTCCGGACACCGACGACGAGGTCGAGTTCGAGGACCTGATGATGTTCGCGATCAACTTCGGACAGGTGACCCGGGACGCTCCGGGAGCTCCCGAGGAGATGGTGTTCGAAACCCCTTCGCTCGCGCTCGTCGTGGACGCGACGGATCACGCCGGCCGGCTGACGGCCCGGTTGATCCTGGACGACAACGTCGAGGCGGTGAAGGGCATCCATTCGGTGGTCTCGTTCGATCGGGAGCGCCTGGAGCTGATCGAAGTCCGTCAGGGCGAGCTGCTCGACGGGCAGGGTCCGGTCTTCTTCGCGAATCTCGATCACGAGGAAGGTGCGGTGGTGGACGCGGCCGTGATGGGTCGGGGGCGGACCGTCTCCGGTTCGGGCGAGGTGGCCGAGCTTCACTTCCGGGTCCTGATGCCGGGGGCGCGGCCGGGCCTCGTCGAGGCCGACTTGCGTAACCGGAGCAACGGACCCGTGGGTCGTCGCACGGAGGGCGGGATCGAGGTCGCCGGGGCGGATCGTTCGTCTCCGGAGGTCACCGGGGTCCCCACGCGGATCGAGCTCGTGGGCGCCCGGCCGAATCCGTTCGGTGCTTCCACCGAGATCGTGTTCCGTCTGCCGCAGGCGACGGCGGTTTCGCTCGACATCTACGACGTGAGCGGGCGGCTGGTCCGTACGCTCATCGACCGGGTCGTGGCGCCGGGAGAGGTCCGGGCCGCCTGGGACGGTCGGACGAACGACGGTCAGCTCGCCAACGCCGGCGTGTACTTCTATGTCTTCCAGGCCGCCGAGCAGAAGGAGACGCGCAAGCTCATCCGCTTCCGGTAGAATCGGTCCGCGGTGAGGGGCGGCCGGAACCGCCCCTCGCCGAACGGCTGACGTAGATCACGGTGATTCGATCAAGGAGGTACGAATGAACCTCGACACTGGACAGCGCTCAACCGTTTGCCTCCTCCTCTCGCTTCTTGCGGTGACAGTGCCTGCTGCGAGCAGCGCGGGACCCGGCGCCACCGTGACCTTCGACCCGTTGAACGGCGTTTTCACCGGGAATGACACGTTGACCGTTCAGGTCACCGTGGATGCGGGCGCCGTGGACCTTCGAGGGTTCACGATGGTCCTGGAGTTCGACCCCTCGATCGTCACCCCGGTGTCCATCGAGGCCGGTTCTCTCGTGACGGGGGCGGCGTGCACGCACTTCTTCACCTGGCTCAACAGCGCTGCAATCGGGGATTCCCTCGACATCGACGCGGCGACCCTGGGTTGCTCGATCGACGGACCGGGGAACATCGTCGAGATGAAGTTCGTCGGCGAGGCGTTGGGAATCAGTCCGGTCGCGTGCCGTTCGGTGGAGCTGCGCGACTCGAAGAACCAGACGATTCCGAGTACCTGCATAGACGGAACGATCGAGTACCAACTCGTCATCGCGGTGGAAGAGAACACCTGGGGCAGGATCAAGGCCGGATACCGGCACTGACGCGGAGGGATCGGGTGCGACGGATCAGGACCCTCGGATGGACCGCGCTCCTGGCGATGGCGCCGTCCGAGGGACTGGCCGGCGCACAGGAGTTCCATGCCTCGCTTGCCCCCGATACCGTCTTCACCGAAGTAGACTCCTTGTTCACGATCGCGTTCTTCGCGGAGTCGACGGCTGTCCAGTTCAACGCCTACGACGTCACGATCGACTACGATCCGAGCTTGGTGACGTGGGTCTCGGTCGCGCCCGGTTCGCTAATGGACGCCGCGTGCGGCAACTCGATCGCCTTCACTGATACGACCGACACGAGTGTCACGTATTCGCACATCCTGCTCGGCAAGGGATGTGAGGCGTCGGGCCCCGGGGTCCTGAGCGTGTTCACGTTTCGGGCGGATTCGAGCGGGACCTCGATCCTGGACCTCACCGCCGACCCCGACACCTGCATCGAGGGCCGCACCCGCTTCTAC
>JALGZO010000773.1 GCA_025774865.1 bacterium
GGATGAATCTCCTTGATATTGGCGAAGATTTCCGCGACTTCTGTCGCCCGTGGCCCGAGCTCACCGTCGCTCGTTGCCGTAGCAGCGGCGTGGTCACCAACAACGATCACGGTACAGGCAAGCAACACCTTCGTGGCACATCGCATCTGTTCTTCTCCGTCGGGAGATCTTGCAGGATTTCCGCCCCGCAGGTGGAATGCATCCTGGAGGCGGCACGTAGGCGCTGGTTCGCGTTAACGGCCCGCCGTATCAGCACCCCGCCGGGACGGCCGTGCCGTGAAACGTCCCGAGCAGCACCTCGAATATCTCTCGGAAGTTGGCCCGGCGAAACTCGCTCCAATACCGAGAGCCAAACACTTCGCCCAGCTTCTTCTTGTCGGCCTCGGTGGCGTCCGCGTAATTCCCGCCGTGAAGGATCTCGTCAACTGCCGCCTGCGCGACCGAGCTCCTCCCCGACCACCAGACGATGGGACGGAGATCCTCGTCGTGGAATGCGTAGACCGGAATGCGCAGCTTCTCCCGGAGCCAGAGGTAGCGACCCATCACGTTCGGATTCTCATCACGGGCGAAGATCCTCATCTCCCATCCCGGCAGCTCTCCTACGAGACGCGCCCAAGTGCCCAGGGTGTGGAACACGTCGGGACACCAATCCTCGGCCACCGCGACGAGCTTGAGCGGAGGGAGAGTTCGTAGGAGATCGTGCTCGTCAGGTTCGTACACCGGGGAGGCGTGGTCATTGTCGAACGCCTCGGCGTTTTGATGGACCTTCTCGCGCCGGTACGTTTCCCAGCTCAGCCCCTCATCCCAGATGTCACGCGGGAACATCGCCCCTCCGTCGGTCACGACTCGTGATCTCGCCTGCGGGAGAGGATTCACCCGTCTTTGCCGAAGCCGTGCGATTCGATCCACTCGTCGTCGAGAAATTTCGTCATGTAGTTCCTCACCCCATCGGGTAAGACGACGACGCAGTTCTGTCCCGCTGCGCGGACTTTCGCCACCTCGAGTGCCGCGAAGAGAGCCGAGCCCGAGGATCCGCCCACGAGCAGCCCCTCCTCGCGGATGAGACGCCGCGCCAATCGAAAGGAAGGTCCGTCTTCGGTCTTGATCCACCGATCGACGACCTCGCGCTCCAAGACGTCGGGAACGAAGTCATAGCCGATGCCCTCCACCTCATAGGTGCGGATCTCGTCGTCGCCCGCGAGAATCGACCCCACTGGGTCGGCGCCTACGATGATCGCGCCGGGGTTCGCCTCTTTGATCCGACGCCCGACGCCGGTGATGGTTCCTCCCGTGCCCGCGCCGATCACGACCATGTCGACCTGTCCGTCGAGATCATCGAGAATCTCTTGCGCAGTCTCCTCGTGGTGAGCTCGGGGGTTCGACGGGTTCGAGTACTGATCCAGGATGTGCGCTCCGGGAATCTCCCGCTGCATCTTCTTCGCGACACCGATGTGGCTCTCCGGCGAGTCCCAGGCCGCCTCGGTCGGCGTACGTACGATCTCGGCCCCGAGCGCCTCCAGCACAACCTGCTTTTCCCGGCTCATCTTCTCCGGCATCGTGATGATCACGCGATACCCGCGGACGGCTCCCGCCATCGCGAGCCCGATGCCGGTGTTCCCGCTCGTGGGCTCGATCAGCACATCCCCTGGACGGATCCGGCCCTGCCGCTCGGCGTCCAGTACCATGCGGTAGCCGATGCGATCCTTGAGCGAACCTCCTGGGTTCAGGAACTCGCATTTCGCGTACAGCTCGCATGCGAGCTCCGCGCCCAGGCGATTGAGCCGTACCATCGGCGTCCGGCCGATGACGTCGAGGATGCTCTCGTAGATCAACGAAGCCTCGCATGCATCTGTCGAGATGAATCGGGGATGGCTGAGCGTCGTGCCAGGATAGCCTCGCAATCCGAATCGCTCAAGCGCGCTTACCCGCCGACCTCTTCCTGGCTGCGACCTATTCGCGCCAGCGCGCCTTGACTTCGGCCCAGCTTCCCGTCTCGATAGGTTCCTCGACGGAGGTCGGCGGCACGATCACCGTGAACTCGCCCAGCAGATGGTAGCCGAATTCGCAGTCGAGACTTACCGACAGCAGGTTCGTCTGCGGGTCCCAGTCGGATCTCCCGTTCGACTGGTAGTCGAGAATCAGCATGTCACTCTCGATCGTCGCATTACCCCAGGCGAATCCGTAGCCACCGGGTGCTCCCGCATACAGCCAGACGAAAAGCGAGGTGAATGCCGGCAGCTCGCCCTCGTTGACGAACGGGTCCGTGTCCGATGAGCTGATGGCGAATGCACCGACCTCGTTGGAGCAGGCTTCCGGTCCGCCAGACTCGGAGTAGCCTCTTCCCCCGAGCTCGTAGACGACATCGCAGGGAAAGCAGCAAAGACCCTCGCTGTCCACGATGCACATCTCCCCCGCGAGCGCGGTCGGCGCGAGAAGGACGGACGCCAGGACGATTGCACGCATGTCGAAACCTCCTCTCTCCCACTCCTCAACTGTACTCCCACCGTGCTTCGAGACAAAGGCGGCATGCCGCGGGACGGGATCACCCGCTTCGAACAGGAGTCAAGCGCGCGAGAGAGCCTGATCCAGATCCTCGACGATGTCCTCCACGTCTTCGATTCCGACGGACAGGCGCACGAGGCCGTCCGTGAGCCCACGGGCCAAGCGGTCCTCCCGGGGAACCTCGACGTGAGTCATCGTGGCGGGATGAGTGATCATCGTCTCGACCGCGCCCAGACTCTCGGCCAGCCCACACAGCTTCACGTGATTCATCAGCGTCTTCCCCGCTTCGATCCCTCCGGTGAGCTCGAAGGAGATCATCCCGCTGTAGCCGTCCATCTGTGCTCTTGCAGTGGCGTGCTGAGGGTGGGAAGGGAGACCCGGGTAGACCACTCTCGCCACCTTCGGATGATCCTCCAGGAACTCGGCCACCCGCTGCCCGCTCTCGCCGTGACGCTTCATGCGAAGGTGGAGGGTCTTCAGCCCGAGAAGCGTCAGCCAGCAGTCGAACGGGCTCGGAACGGCGCCGATCGTCTTCTGGACGAACTTCAGGTCGGCGTAGAGGTCCTCGCGGTCGGTGATCACCACACCCCCGATCAGCTGGTTGTGGCCGCTCAGGTACTTGGTCGTGCTGTGCATGACGAGATCCGCGCCGAACTGGAGCGGCTTCAGAAACACCGGCGTCGCAAACGTGGAGTCCACCGCGTAGAGGAGACCGTGCGCACGGGCGATCCTCCCCATCGCCTCGAGATCCATCACCTTGAGAAGCGGATTCGTCGGCGTCTCGATCCACAGCATGCGCGTGTTCCGCCGGATCGCCGCCTCGACGGCGCTCGCGTCGCAGGTGTCCACGTAGCTGAACTCGAGACCGTAGCGACTGAGCACCTTGTTGTAGAGACGGGAGACGCCGCCGTAGACGTCGTCGGTGCAGATGACGTGGTCTCCCGAGTTCAGCAGCTTCAAACAGGAGTCCGCGGTTGACATCCCGCTGGCGAACATCACCCCGAACTTGCCGCCCTCGATGGCGGCGAGGTTGTCTTCGAGGACCTGGCGGGTCGGATTCGCGGCGCGCGTATAGTCGAAGCCCAAGTCCCGGCCGACCTCGGGAAGCACGTAGGTCGCCGTTTGATAGATGGGGGGAACGATGGAGCCGGTGGTGGGATCGGGCTGGATACCCGCCCGGACGATCTTGGTCTCGAACCTCACGCTGCCTCCGTCGGATCGGGTCAGGCCGTGGTGGGTGTAGGGTCACATCATGGCGGAGTGTACGGCGAGCGCAGGCGGGCGGCAATCCGTCAGCAGCCCGAGCGGACGGCAAGGCGGCCATCGACCCTTAGTCGGTCGCCGCGAATCGAGGGCGACCTTGGCGAGCGGTTCAGTCCGGCTCCTGCGCTGAAGAAGAAGGGGCCGCCGGAGACAGCTCCGACGACCCCGTGCAGTATGGCGTCCCCGGCGCGCGCATCCTTGACTAGTTGTCGAGCGCGCCCGCATCGATCCAGACCTCGAGATCTTCGA
>JALGZO010000774.1 GCA_025774865.1 bacterium
AGCGTGACCGCCCTGATTCCCACATTCTTCGGTATCCCTCTCACGGCACTCGGGTTGCTGGCGCGCGATGAGCGCAGGCTCAAACTCGCAATGCACTTGTCCACGGTGCTCGCTCTCCTCGGCCTCCTGGGAAGTGCTCGTGGAATCCCGGGGGCCGTCGCTCTCGCCGCCGGCGGAGAGGTTGCCCGGCCAGCGGCAGCCGTGGTCCAGGCGGCCATGGCCGTTCTCTGCGCGGCCTTTCTCGCTCTGGCGGTCAAGTCCTTCATAGATGTCCGTCGCGACCGCTCATCTCAGTCGTGAGCTTCGACGTGATCGGGCTCGCAGCGTGTTCGGTGCCGGGGCATCCCTGGTTGTCGTCCTGTTGAACGGCCGGCGCCACGGTCCGGGGTGGACGGGTGGGGCCATCGACCTTATATAGGCTGAGCGGCTCGAGACATCCTGCGCGTCTCGGCCGTGCCCGTAGTCCGTTTGTCGGCAACGGGTTGCGAGGATGGGAGGGGAAGCGGGGGCGCGAAAGAGGCCGCAGGCGGTCAGTCACCTGGCACGATAGAGGTACGATTTTCGGTCGAAATGCTCGAATCTCTCGGGCTCCAGGCCCTATCCTGCCGAGTGGTCAATACAGGAGTCCTGTTCGGGACCCCGAAGAGCGCGAGCGGAATCGGATCGACGGCGGTCAAGAGACCCGGCGATCCCGAGAAGCTGACGGGTTGCGATCCGTCGGAGCGGCGCCCCCAACAGTTGGGACGCGTCACCAAGCGGGAGGGTTTCCCGCGAACACGAGTAGTCGGGTGGGACGGATGTTGCAGAACGAACGCAGGACCGGACTCCGACGATTCGAGAACACGTAGGAGTACGGACATGCGTACGACCGGAACCGTGAAATGGTTCAACGACGACAAGGGCTTTGGCTTCATCACGCGTGACGACGGCGAGAAGGATGTCTTCTGCCATCACAGCGCGATCATGGGCGAAGGCTTCAAGTCGTTGCCGGAAGGTCAGAAGGTCGAGTTCGACGTGGTGCAGGGTGAGAAAGGCCCGGCCGCGGAGAACGTGGAGAAGGTGACGGCCTAGTAGGCCGCGTCTTCCGTAGTGATGGCCCCGCTGGCGCGAGCCGGCGGGGCCTCTTCATCGGGCATCGTCCCGGAGCGCGACGCCGGCGAAGAGACGTCCGCCGATCAACGAACGCCGCCAGGGCGACGAGAACCTGCCAGCTCATCATCGATACTTCGCCTTGATCGCCGTCCACGTCTCCAGCTCCACGGACACCGGCCCGCAGCCCTGGCCGAAGGCGCCGATCTGAACACCGCAGGAGCCGACGTAGGGGGGAAGGTCCGCGAGGTCTAGCTCCAGCGTTGCTTCGGCACCGGGCCCCCACGAGCCGACGACATTTCGAATCGTCGTCCAGTACGAGAAAGCGCGCTCCGGCTCGGGACCGCCGATCAGTTCGAAGCGGACGCTGTCATTGCTGGAGAGGCTCGATGAGCCGCCGCGAACCAGGTGCGCGGCGGTGCAAAGCTCATGGAGTAGATGCGTGATCAGAAACCTCTGAGGGGACCTGCGGTGTCGCCGTGGCTACACAAGAGGGAGCCAAAGGGCCTACAAAGCGAGCCTGCGCCCATCGGAGGCGGGGCTCGAGGTCGGCGCCAGACGTGCGCAAGGGGCCCCAGCTGTCCAATGTGCACTACTGTGGTATGGTGCGCCGACTCGCCATCCACAGGAGGGCGCATGAAGATCTTCCTCATCTACGTCCGGGACGAGGATTTCTATCAGATGCTGCCGCCGGGTCTCGGCGGATCGCGCTTCGATCCGGAGCGCGTTCAGGTGATGGCGTTCCCGCCGATCGGAATCGAGACGCTCGCTCCGGCCGTGCGAGAGCACGGTCACGAGGTCCGGATGTTCGACACGTGCCACCCGGAGATGAAAGAGGAGCACATCGCGGCAGCCGTCCTGGAGGACAAGCCCGATGTTGTCGCCCTCTCCTTCCTGTCCACCACGTCGTACCCGGCCACCAAGAGCATGGCCCGTCGCCTGAAGCGGACGTCACCGGATACGCCGATCATCCTGGGGGGTGTCTTCGCGACCATGAACGCGAAGGAGATCCTCGCGGACTGTCCGTACTCCGATGCCGTCGGCAAGGGCGAGGGCGAGGAGCTCCTCCCCGATTACATGGCCAATCTGGGAAACCTCGGCGACGTGGCTGGGCTGGCCTGGCGCTCGGGCGAGGAGATCGTCGAGAACGCTCCGCGCCCCATCCTCCGAGATCTCGACAAGTTCCCGTATCCCGACCGCAAGAGCCTCCCGATCGACTACATCGAGTCGATGCCGCTGGACGTGCCGGCGGTCCTGTCTCTGGATCGTTTCTGCACGATGCAGACCTCGCGAGGCTGCCCCTACCCGTGCATCTACTGCGACATTCCTGCGCTCGCCGACGGCAAGTGGCGCCATCGCTCTCCGGAGCACGTGCTCGGCGAGATGCAGCAGCTGAGCGACGCGGGCTACCGCTCGATCTACCTCACGGACGACCACTTCCTCCTGAAGCGCAAGCGTATCCAGGCGATTTGCGAGGGGATCATCGACCGCAAGCTGAAGTTCCGCTGGGGCTGCGAGGGCCGCGTGGATTCGGTGGCGGTGGAGGAGTTGCCTCTCATGGGGAAGGCCAACTGTGGTTTTCTCGCGTTCGGCATCGAGGCCGGTACGCAGAAGGTGCTCGATCGCCTGAAGAAGCGGCAGAGCCTCGCGCAGATCGAGCACGCCGTCAGCGAGGCGAAGCGCCACGGTGTGGCCACCGCGCACGGCTTCTTCCTGGTCGGCTCCCCGGACGAGACCGAAGAGGACATCGTGGAGAGCTTCCGCTTTGCGGCGCGGCTGAAACTGGACACGTTCGGCTTCAATCGTCTCTGCGTCTACCGCGGAACGCCTCTGTGGAAGGAGTATGTCGAGCGCGGGATCATCGACGATGAGCGAGACTGGTACAAGTGGTTCAAGTGCTCGGACATCGATCCCACCGTTCTGCCGAGCGAGGTGGTGAACCACGCGCGGCAGAGGGGGTACATGAAGCTCTTCCTGCATCGGATCTTCCGCCGCCCCGTGCAGACGTTCAAGTTGTTGCGGACCTTCGGTCGGCACATGAGCAAGCGGGATTTGCTGACGCTGCTCTGGAGCCCGTTCCGCAAACGTCAGCTCACGCTGACACCGGCGCTCCCGGAGCGGATGATCGAGCAGGGATTGGGGGCTCCGATCGGCCAGGTGGCTGCGGGGTCCCGCGCTCCGATCGAACAGGCGGCGGCGGAGTCGTCGACCGTCTGAATCGTGCGACGGACGACGAATCCACAGCCTACATTCCGCTGCGCGGGGGTGCGCGCTTCCGGCTGGGCGATTAAAGCGCTGTCCGTCCCGAAAGCCCATGTCGCGGCGTCTCCGGCCGGATGGCCTGGCGTCAGGTCCGCGATACGAGCACTCGGGAAGGACAGGGGAAGATCTACGAGGTCCAGCTCCAGATTGCGTTCAACGCGCTCCAGGAACCCCGGCACGAAGACGGGCGTCGGGGTCATCGCCGGTCGCAGGTGGTGGTGTGCTAGGATTCGTGCACGAGATTCCACCAGGGGGAATAGCTATGCGCACCGCCCTTATTCATGTCGTCGCCGTTGTCGTTTCCGTGTCGCTGGCCTTTCCGGTTACGGCTCAAATCCTCGCGTTCGACACCGAAGCGCTGGTTTCCGCGTCCAGCGGCTACGCGTACAACCAGCGGCCTCGCGTCATGTTCACGAATGACGGCGCCTCCCACATCATGTGGGTACGAGGGGACACCTTCGCGCAGGAAGGTGTGTTCGCAATGCGGGCTCCTCTGGGTGATGGAAACTACGGCGCTCCGGTGATGGTCTCGCCGGGGCTGGATGGTGTGCGCTACGGGTCCGGTGACGGCCTTACCGTACGACGCAACGGTGACAACGTCGTCGTGTCATGGGAAGGAACGGACTTCGCGAACCGGCCGATCTGGTTC
>JALGZO010000775.1 GCA_025774865.1 bacterium
TGGCGCAGACCCGTGAGTCGGTTGAAGAGCGTCGACTTGCCGGAGTTCGGATTACCGAGGATCGCCACGAGAGGCCGCGGGGCCGCGGGGTCGGGCTCCGGCGAGGCGGTCGGCAGGGCGCGGACGTTCTCCGCGCGAAGCTCAGATGGGCTCGACATGGACGTGTCCGGCTTCCGAGCGCCGCAGGGACAGGTGAGTACCGCGAACGACGAGCTCGCACGGATCCCCCAGCGGCGCGACGCGTACGAGCTCGACCGGCGTTCCCGGCACGAGCCCGAGCTCCATCAGACGTCGTACGATCCCCGGATCGCCGTCGATCCCCCGGATCACGCACCGATCACCCGGGCCGAGCTGATCGAGCCGGCAGGACTCGGCGCCCACCTACCCCTCGCCCTCCGTCCGGAGCCCCGGTTCGACCGAATCGCAGAGGCACTCGTCCCCGCAGACTTCGCACTCGCTCACGCGCTTTCCCTCGCACGGAGCGCGAAACGCGTGGAACGCCTCCCGGAAACGCGCGGCCGTCATGTCATCCGAGACGAGGAGGGAAGTCAGGCGCAGGAGCTGCCCCATCGCCTCGGGACTCACGAGGTGTTCGATCATGCAGGCATCTTCCTCGGCCGTCCCGTCGGAGACCCCGAGGATGTCTCGGAAGAAGATCGAGAGCACCTGCCGGTTGGACTCCGTGCGCTCGGCGAGCTCCTTACCGGATGGCGTGAGCTCGACGCAGCCGTAGCGCTCGTGGTCGACCAGACCCCGCCCTTGCAGCGAGCGCAGCATCGAGGTCACTCCGCTCTTCGAGACGCCCAGGCGCTCCGCCATATCCCCCACCCGCGCGTAGCCCTTCTCCCTCTTGAGGCCGGCCACCGCTTGCAGATAGTGGGCCATCGAGTGGGAGACTTCCTTTTCGTGGTATTTCTTCCAGACTTCCATGGGACCGGCCTCGACACAGGGACTTGAGGGGTGCTCAAGAGTGTTCATATAACTTAATTCGTCCGGCCGGAGTCATCAAGAGGAGACTGTGAGATCCACCCCCGAGAGCGACGGCGGCCGCCACAGCACCGTATCCTGGGGATCGCAGGCCGCCAGCCGCCGGAGAGCAGTCTCCCGGCTCGAGACGGCGTAGCAGTAGGCGCACCCGAACGCGCAGGTGTCGTACGCCCCCACGTCGACGGACCGCACGCAGCCGCAGTCCGCCCGCGTGGGGCGAGGTGGCAGCTTCGGCAGCGCGGCGCCGCGAACCTCCTCGACGGCGGCGGGATCCACGCAGCGCGATCTCTCGACGGTATCGCCGAGGAGGGAATCGTCGCAGCAGGAGCGGAGGCTCATCCCGTGCGCACCGGCGATCGCCGCGAGCTCGCGGGCCCGGTCGATCTTCTCCGTGCGCGTCGGACGGTCGAACGGCCGGCCGGTCTGGGCCTCTATCCTCCCGAGGTTCCGCTTCGTCTTGCCGTAGAAGTCGACGAACGAGAACGTGCAGCGTCGGGTGATCCCCTCCAGACGCGACGCCAGTCGCTCGAAGCGTCGGACGTGCACGCACCAGGGCATTCCCGGCGACAGCACGATCGGGTCGTAGCGCCAGAGCACGGCGCCCGGTCCGAGGCGGCGCGAGACCTGCTCGGCCGCGGCGATCGCCGTCTCCACGGGAGGACTGTGCGACTCCACCGGGGGGCCGTAGCCCGTGATCGTGAGCTGGAAGAGCATCGCGTAGCCGTCCTCCCGCAGCGCGCCGAGCTCCGGCAACAGAGGCCGCGGGTTTCTCGTCCAGAACACGATCCCGAGCACGTCGTCGGGTCGAAGCGAGACTCGACGCACGTTCGCGGTGAACGGGTGGATCCAGTGACAGTAGCCGGCGCGGACCCGATTCAAGAACCACTTCGAGTGGAACGCCGGGACGTCGGTCCGGCGGCTCGCGGAGATGATCTCGGCCGTGGTGCCTTCCGTCACGAGGTCTCCCTCGCCGGCGCGAGAGCCCACCGCGAGCCCTCCGACCGGACGCGACCCGCCTCCGCCAGTTGACCGAGGTGCGACATCGCCTGTCGGGCCGCGAGCGCCGGGTTCGCCTCGGGTGTGTCCGCGTACGCGGCCTCGACGATTTCGTCGATGTGCTTCGGGCCGTCGGCGAGCGCGGCGAGGATCCTGCCCTCGCGCTCCACCCGGTGGTCGATCAGGCGCTGCACGTCCGAAGCCGGATCGATCATCGGAGGCCCGTGCGCCGGAAACAGGGTCGTCGCGCCGATGTCGCGGATGCGTTCGAGCGACCGGAGGTACCGGTCGAGGCTTCCTGGGCCGGAGTCGACGAGAATCGTCGACACGCCGCTCACGAGGTCTCCCGCGAACAGGCTGCCCCTCGTTTCCTCGAGGAACGCGAGGTGCCCCTCCGCGTGCCCCGGTGTATAGAGCGCCCGAACCCGTTCCCCGCCCGACAGCGCGATCACTTCGTCGTCGGCGAGGTCGGTTCGCTCCACGTCCCGGCACTCCGGCCACGATGGCCACGTGTCCGGGTGCGCCAGTACGGGAACGCCGAGCTCGCCGGCGAGGAACGCGGCCGCGCCCGTGTGATCCCCGTGATGGTGCGTGAGCAGGATGCCCCTCGGTTCGCTACCGTCACCCATTCGTGTTCGGACGTGACGCAAGATCCGCGACTGCTCACTTTCGTCGGCGCTCCCCGGGTCCACGATCACGAACTCCCGCGACCCGACGAAGTAGCAGTTCGTATGCGTCGCCGGCGGAAGCGTCGCGGTCGCGAGCGGGATCATCAGGACGTCGGGAACGAACTCGATGCGGGGGCCGTCTTTTTCCAGCCGTGCGTTCAGCCGGTCGAGGCGCCCCCCCAGCCCCTCGACCGATTCGTCGGCCGCCGCTGCCAGCTCTGCGAGAATCGGAATCAGAGGCGGCGCAATCCGGATGTCCAAATTCCGCCACCGACGATAGAGCTCTTTCGGCTCCGCCCAGTGGAGATCCAGGAGCTCGTCGGCGTCACCGGAGGCGACCGGGACCGGCTCCGCCAAAGACGCGACGTACATCAAAGTGTCGAAGCGGCGCGGCGCGAACGGCGGCGTCACGCGCCGGCCGGCGCTCAGGAAGGCGTGGGGTGGGACGTCCACGCCGGTTTCCTCCCGCAGCTCCCTCGATGCGGTTCGGCGCAGACAAGCATCCTCGCCGTCTCCGGCGAGATCGCCGTCCTCCGCCTCGTGGACGCCGCCGGGGAACGCGAAGTATCCGCCGAGAAACCGCGACTTCGGATTCCGACGCCCGACGAGCGCCAAGAGCCCGCCCGCACCGCGGCTGACGACGATCGCGACGGCGCCCTTCTGGACCCGGCTCAAAGCGCGGCGGGAGAAGTGGACAGCGGCGCCATACCGAGGCTCTCGCGGAGTCGCGCGAACCCCGGCTTGAGAGTGTCGTAGATGACCGACAGTCGCTGGTTGTACGGGAGGAAGGAGCTCTTCATCGAATTGATCGAGATCTTCTCGAGGTCGTTGAAGTCGAGCCCGTACTCGTTCACAGCGACCTCGTACTCGCTGGTCATCGACACGTCCGACATCAGGCGGTTGTCGGTGTTGAGCGTCACCCGGAACCGCTTGTCGAAGAAGTAGCGAAACGGATGGTCGGCGTAAGAACGCGCGGCGCCCGTATGGAGGTTGGACGTGAGGCAGATCTCGATGGGAATCCGCTTGTCCAGGACGTAGCCCGCCAGCGATCCGATCCCCGCGACCCGCCCGTGATCCAGGAAGAGGTCCTCGCGCAGCCGTGTCCCGTGGCCGATGCGGTGGGCGCCACAGTACTGCAGGGCCTGCCAGATCGACTCCTTGCCGAATGCTTCGCCGGCGTGGACCGTGATGTTGAAGTTCTCGCGCTGAACAAAATGGAACGCGTCCAGATGATCCTTCGGCGGATGGCCCATCTCGTCCCCCGCGAGGTCGAAGCCGACCACGCCGCGGCTGCGGAACGCGACCGCGAGCTCCGCCATCTCGAGGCTGGTCATGGGATCCATGCTCCGCATCGCGCAGATCACGAGACCCCACCTGACGCCGTGGTTCTCCCGCCCCCGTTCGAGCCCCTTGATGACCGCCTCGACGACCTGGTCGTAGCGAAGACCCGCTTCCCGGTGGAAGAGCGGCGAGAACCGCGTCTCGACGTAGACGACGCCGTCCGCGGCCACGTCCTCGATCATCTCCTCCGCGACCCGCTCGATCGCGTCGGTGTGCTGCATCACCGACGTCGTGGCGGCGAATCCCTGGAGGTACTGGGTCAGGTTTCCGACCATGGCTCCCTCGTGAAACCACTTCTCGAGGTCGGCCTCGTCGGTCGTCGGCAACTCGATGCCGTACTCCCCGGCGAGATCGATCACGGTCGTCGGGCGTAGGCCCCCGTCGAGGTGGTCGTGGAGGAGCACCTTGGGCATACGGTGCAGGACTTCACGCGTCAGTTTCACGGCACGTTCCTCTTTTGGCCCCAGGATCGACGCAAGATACGCCGAGCCGTCACGCCGCGCAACCGCGTGGCGGGTCAGGGAAACCGCAGAAGCGCCTTGAGAACGTGGCCCGCGATCTTCGGGTTCTCCCGGAGGCGCCGCACCGAGTAGTCGTACCACTCCTCCCCGAACGGCACGTAGATGCGCATCGGATGCCCGGCCGCGACGATCGAGTCCCGGAGCTTCTCGGTGACCCCGAGGAGCATCTGGAACTCGTAGGAGCCGCTTCCGAGCTTTTCCAGAATGCGATACGACCCCTGGACGAGCGCGGCGTCGTGCGTCGCGATCGCCACGTGGCAACCCCGGCCGAGCAGGTGCTCCACGACCCGAAGGAAGTTGCGATTGATCTCGGCCCCGTCCTGGTAGGCGATCTCGGCGGGCTCCCGGTAGATCCCCTTGCAGACACGAACGCGGGCGCCGATCTCCGAAAGGGCCCGCGCGTCGGCCTCGCTGCGACGCATGTACGACTGGAGCACGACGCCGACGTTGTCGTGCGTCTCTCGGAGCCGGCGGTAGATGTCGAGCGTCGCCGTCGTGGTGCTCGAGTCCTCCATGTCGATCCGAACGAAGATATCGCGCTCCGCGGCATGCTGCACGAGCGCCCGGATGTTCCGGAAACACGCTTCGGGATCCAGCGCGAGCCCGAGATGCGTGGGCTTCACGGAGATGTTGCTGTCGAGCGACGCGGCGGAGAGCTCGTCGAGAACGCGGCGGTAGAGCTCGACGATCGCCTGGGCTCCGCCCAGATCGGCCACGTGTTCGCCGAGCACATCGAGCGTCGTGGAGATCCGTCGCTCGCTGAGCTGGCGGGTGACGTCCAGGGCGGACTCGAGAGTCTCGCCGGAGATGTAGCGACGCGCGACGAGCCCGACGATCCGCCGGGGCAGTCTCGGTACGACCGCGGCGGCGGCCTGATTGATGATCAAGTCAGGACCATGATTGTCTCCCGGTGCGGCTTACTCCTCCGCGGGAGACGGATCGAACTGGTCGGCTTTTTCCTCGACGGATTTCCACTCTTCCGCGTCGGGGGGAGGATCCTTTTGCTCGGCGATCGTGGGCCACTCCTGAGAGTAGCGCTCGTTGATCTCCTTGTAGTTCGTCCACTTGTCCGGAACGCTGTCCTCCGAGTAGATCGCCTCGACCGGGCATTCGGGCACGCAAAGGTCGCAGTCCACGCAGATGTCGGGGTCGATGACGAGGAAGTTCTTCCCCTCCTTGAACGCCTCTACAGGGCAGACAGCGACGCAATCCGTGTACTTGCATCGAATGCAGGGTTCGGTGACGACGTAGGTCATGGATTCGGCCCCTTACGACTATCGGAAGACAGCGGCACCGTCGGAAACACCCCCCGGGGAGAGCCGGGGACGGACCTCGGGTATACCTAGGAGGCGACTACCTGTAAAGGGCCTTGATGTTCGACCACGTCTCGTCGTTGACGTGCACGGACCGGCTCGGGGACACCTCGAGATTCCACCGAGAGCCGTAACCCTCGGGGATTTCGCCCCCCTTCATCGACAGGGCCGCGTTGACCGCCCAGTGCCCGGAGCTCATGTCGGGCAGCCCCGACCCGGCCTCGAACCTCACTTGGCCCGACGCGGTCACGATTCCGAAGATCTCGCGGATGGTCAGTTCGGTCACGGAGCCGAGCAACACGACCTCGCCGTCGTGGAAGGTCGACGGGACGAGCGCATTCGGCGGATTCGGCCGGAAGATCGAGTTGAAGGACGCGTCGGACCGAACTTCGAGGACTCCGAACGTGAGGTCGAGGTAGCGAATCCCCGAGGAGGGCTCCCGGATCTCGTGCACGACCGATCCGTACAGGGTCCACGTGTACTCGCGCGTACCGGGCGTGACGTCGAACGGGGGATCGCTCGACTCCATGTCGAACTGGCCGACGACCTCCAGCGCCTGCCCCATCGCGGGCAGAACGTCCGGAAACGCGTAGCCGCTACCCCGGAGCGTCTCGCCAGGGGCGGGCGCCGCTCCGAAGAGCCCCACGACCCCCGCCGCAACGAGCCCCCGGACCACGGCGCGGTCGGTCCGGGAAACGAGGCGCGAGGGATAGCCGTGAGCCATCAGGTCACCACACGGTGGGGCCGAGCGCGACGAGGTCCCGCCTCGGCCCTGTCGACTCTAGAGAACCGAAGGAGGCCAGGTCAAACGATTCAGGCGATTCCCGCTTCCCCGATCGCGACGACTCGGTCGAGGCGAAACACTTTCGTCTCCCCCCTTTCGACGTCGTAGGCGACGAGTCTCGGAACTCCGCGGGACCGGTCGATCACGTACGGCACGACGCGCCGCGCCCGTTCGATCCCGCGCTCCGACCGGACTCGGATCTCGAGCTGGTCGCCCCGGTGGAGGGCGGCCTCGAGCCGCATTTGCTGTTCCGGCGAGATCACGACCGCGGGCGGTTCGCGCCCGGGCCGGGCCTCTTCGGGCGACTCCGACTCGAGCAGCTCCGCGGTCGAGTGGACCCCGGCGTCGCGGGCGCACTCGAGAGCCAGACGAAAGACCTCGACGGTGGCCAGTGCGTCGTCGAGGGCGCGATGCGCGCGGGCTCGGCGGATGCGGTGGAACCAGCACAGCGTGGCCAGATCGTGCGCTGGGGCGTCGGGGAAGAACCGTCGGGAGAGGCGGACCGTGTCCACGAAAGGGTTCGGCTGGGGCGGACGGCCCGCCCGCCGGAGCGCGGCTCGGAGCACCGCGCGGTCGAAGGGCGCGTTGTGCGCGACGAGCACGGCGTCCCCGATGAAGGCCATCAGCTCCGGCAGCACGTGGACGAAGTGCGGCTCGGCGGCGACCATTTCGTTCGTGATGCCGTGAAGGCTTACGCCCGCGTCCGGGATCGGGAAGAGCGGACGGCACATTCTGTCGAATGTCCCGCCTGCGCGCCACGGCCGCCAGCGAACCGCGCCCACCTCGACCACGTCACCGGCCGTCCCGGACGTCTCGAAGTCCAGGACGACGAAGGATTGTCGGAGCCAACGGTCAGACACCGGGGCACCTCGCACAGGGACTTCCGGGAGCATCGGGAGGTCAACCCGGGGCATTCGTCGCTCCGCAGCTGCGCTCCTCGCCGAACATTCTAGGCCTCCATGGTGGCTGCGGTGCGCCATGCGGCTCGACGAATGCCCCGGGCCGACCCCCTCCCGCTTTCCCGGCCTCCCCAGCGCGCTCGACCACCAGAGTACCGGCCGCCGGGGACTTGAGCTATCGTCCCGCGAAACGCAAGCCCGACATCGGCCCGGAGACTCGTTGACCGATTCGAACGGATCCTCGCTCCACCTGACCTTCGTCCTCGGCTACCTCCTCGCGCTCATCGCCGTGGGCGCCTGGAAGGTCCGCCGCGTGCGGACGCACGCCGACTTCACGCTGGCCGGACGGGGCCTCGGTCCCTTCGTTCTGTTCGGAACGATGCTCGCCACCTGGATTGGCACCGGGAGCATCTTCGGAAACTCGGAGAAGACGTACGAGACCGGCATCGCCGCCTGGATCCTGCCCATCGGCGGCGTGCTCGGCATCCTCGCGCTCGCCCCTCTCGCCCCGCGCGCCCGCCGCTTCGCCGGCTACACCGTGCAGGACGTTCTCGAGGCTCGCTACGCGCCAGCCGCACGGGTGCTCGGCACGATCACGCTGACCCTCGCGTACGTGACGATCGTCTCCTACCAATACCGTGCCGGCGGAGCGGTGATCCACTTGCTGGCTCCCGAAATCGACGTCGCGACCGCGACGATCATCGCGGCGGCGTTCGTCGTGCTTTACACGGCCCTCGCCGGAATGATCTCGGTCGCCTACACGGACGTGGTGAACGGCTTGCTCATGCTTGCCGGCTTCGCGATCGCCGTCCCGCTCCTCTGGCGACAGGTCGGCGGAGCGGAGGGCCTCGCCGCCACGCTGCCCCCCGAGCGGATGGAAGTCTGGGGAGTGATCGGGCCCAGAGAGGCGGTCGCGCTCACGCTCCCTTCGTTCCTCCTCGTGCTCGGGGACGCGAACATGTACCAGCGCTTCTTCTCGGCTCGCGACCCCGAGGCCGCTGCGCGCGCCGTGCGCTGGCTGGCGCTCGGAGTTCTCGCGATGGAGATCGGGATCATCGGGTGCGCGTGGATGGGCTCCGCTCTGACCGGCCCCCTCGAGAACCCCGGACACGTTCTCGCCGTCGTCGCTCGCGACCACGTCCCGGCCCTGCTCGGCGCCGTTCTCCTCGCCAGCATCGTCGCGATCATCGTGTCCACCGCCGATTCGTATCTGCTAGTTCCGGCGACCTGTCTCGTGCGGGACGTCTACCAGCGATTCTCTCGCCCCGACGCGACGGAGACCCAGCTCGTCGCGGTGTCGCGCATCGTCGTGCTCGCGCTCGGGCTCGTCGCGTACGGCCTGACGTATCTTTCGGATCGCTTCCTCGCAGTTGCCCTCTATGCGTACACGATGTACGGCGCCGGCATCACGCCTTCGCTCGTAGCCGCGTTCGTCTGGCCGCGGGCCACCGCGACCGGCGCAGTCGCGTCGATGGCCACCGGGATCGGCGTGACGATCATCTGGGAGACATTTGGCGAGCGGATCGTGCCGGGCGTCGCGACGGTCTATCCGGCGCTCGCGCTCTCGGTGGCCACGCTGATCATCGGAAGCCTCCTGACTGCTCCGCCCCCGGCGGATCGCCTCGCCGTCGCGCGAGAAGACCCGCGGTGAGGGTGAATCCGGCGACCAGCACTCCGATCCCGAGCCAGAACGGCGCGGCGAGCGACGCCGTGAGCGTCGCGAGAACCCCGCCCGCCAGCGGCAGCGACGAGCTGCCTCCGCCGAGGATCGTCTCGTGCAATCCGGCCGCCCGCCCGCGGCCGGTGGCCCGGTCGAGGCTCGCGTGGATCGACGCTTGATACGCCAGACCCAGCGCGATCCCGAGCGGAAGCGCCGCGACCCATTGCAGGACCAGATTCGGCGCCAGGAGAAAGAGCGTGAGAGCGACCGCGCCGAGCGCGTACGCGGAATAGAGCGTACCGCGCCCCGGTCGGTGGGAGTGAAGCAGCGCGAACGTGGCGGTTTGCGCGAAGAAGACGCTACCGATGACGACGCCGAACGCGGATGGACCCGCCGACTGCGCCAACAGGAACTTCGGCGCGTGGACGTTCATCGTGCTGCCGAGGCCGAACGCGATCGCATTCGTGACCCAGGCCAGACGGAGGAACGTGACGCCGGGGTTCGACTCCGGTCGGTCCGCGCCCTCACCGGCGCGGACGGTGCCCACCATCTCGCCAGACCCCGGACGATTCCTCGGCAGGACGGCGAGCGCGATCAGAACCGGGACCCCCGCGAAGAGCAACGCCGGCTGCGGCTGCAGGGCCTCCGTCAGGAGCCCCCCGACGAGGAGCCCACTCCCCTTGCCGAGGCTCCACGAGACGTTAAACGCACTCACCGCTCGGGAGAGGTTCCCTGCCGCCCGGTCCGAGAGCGCCGCCTGCAGGGGCGACCAGAAGAACCCGAGTGCCACCCCCAGAACCGGCAACGCCGCAAACAGAACCGTCAGCCCCGGAGCCGCCGCGATTCCCAGGCACCCCAGAATGAAGACGACACTGCCCCCGCGGGCGAGCGTCAGCCGCGGCACGCGGTCCGAGAGACGCCCTCCCCAGGACGCGCTCGCCATGTAGGCGGCCGCGTACAGAGTCGGTAGGATGCCGAGACGAGCCGGGCCGGCGCCGAGCTCGATCGCGCGAAACGGAAGCGCCGCGAACGCGAGATAGAGAGCGGCGTCCGTGAGAAACGCGGCGATGAACAGACGGAGACAGCCTCTCATGGCGAGATCCTATCGACGCTCCCGGGAAGCGGCAATCGGCGTGTTCCTGGCCGGGCTCGTCGCCGCGATCCCGGTCGCCGCCTCCTCCGCGCCCGATCTCGAGCTTCTGCTCGACGAAATGGCCCGCTCCCTGTCCGCGACCCGCGACGTGCGCGAGGTCCGCGCGCTGCGCGTCGAGGCGACGGTCGAGGTGGGCGGGCAATCCGTCGGTCGCGTGGTGACGATCGCCCGGCGGGACCCGAGAGCCCTGAGCGAGGTCCTGGACATGGCGGGCATCCGTCAGTCGCTGACGCTCCTCGGTGACGAGGTTTGGATCCGGGACGCGAACGGCACGACTCGCCGCGCCTCCGGAGACGAGGTGATCACGGCCCGGCTCGCGCACACGCTGCTGTTCCACACGTATCTCGACGGCGATTCGGACGAGCTCGAGCTGCGGCCGGCCGGCGACGGGCTCGAGTTCCGGTCGCCACCCGGCGATTCGACCCGGCCGCGCGGCCTGCGCGTCGAGCGCGTCGAGACCGACGGCCTGTCTCTCCTCCTGCCGCGAGAGTGGAGCCAGCGCCAGCACGGCATCGACGTCGTCACCACGTTCGAGGACTGGCGCCCGGTGGACGGAATCCGTTTTCCCCTGATCTCGAAGCAGTCGACCGGCGATCCGCGCTTCGACATGACGCTGCGCACGGACGTTTGCGAGGTGCTCGACGAGCTACCCGAAGACATCGCGATTCCGGTGTCGAGCGAGCCCGATTTCGAGATGACCGACGCCGATTCGGCCGCGGACATCCCCCTCGAGCTCGTGATGAACCTCGCTCTTCTGCCGGTCCGAGTGAACGGTAGGACCGGGTCTTTCCTCCTCGATACGGGGGCGGGCGCCACCGTCATCGACGCATCCTTCGCCGAGTCGCTCGATCTCTCCGTGCGCGGCGTGCTCGAAGCGCGCGGCGCGGGCGGCAGCGAGCCGGGATCCTTCGTGAACGTCGAGAGTCTTCGACTGCCCGGCGTCGTCCTTCGAGGTCAGACGCTCGTCGCACTGTCGCTCGACGCCATTTCGAAGGCGCTCGGACGATCGATCTCCGGGATCCTCGGCTACGACTTCCTGAGTCGGTTCGCGGTCGAAATCGACTACGGGCAGGCTCGCCTCGCGCTCGCTCCCTCGGGCGGTTACGAGCCTCCGGACGAAGCGGTGCGGGTTCCGCTTCGCATCGAGTCGAACGTGCCGCGCGTGGAAGGGCGGCTGGAAGGGAAGCATCAGGGCAGCTTCCTGATCGACACCGGCAACAGCCGCAGTCTCCTGATTCACTCTCCGTTCGCCCGCGCCCACGGCTTCGACGATCGTCCTTCCCGGGGCGACGCGGACGTTTCGGGTATCGGCGGACGGGAGTCGATGCGCGAGATCTCGGTGCGCTCTCTCACGCTCGGCGACACCGTGTTCCACGACGTGCGGGCGTTCGTCTCCGATTCGGCCGAGGGAATCGTCGCGATCGACGAAGCGATTGGAAACGTCGGCGGCGCGCTGTTCGCCGGAGGTGTGCTGGCGTTCGACTACAGAGCGGAGTCGCTCTGGATCCAGTCGCCGAGCTCCGCCTCGGCCTCCGACCGATAGCGGCTGGACGGATCCTGCCGAACCGCCTGTTCCAGGGAAGAGACCGCGTCCTGGAAGCGTCCGAGTCTGGCCAGCGCGATCGCGAGCAGGTAGCGATCAGTGGCCTCATCCCGCCCGGTTCGCTTCTGGGCGAGCGCCTCCGCGAGATAGCGGGCGGCCTCGGGGGCGTCGCCGTCGCGCAGGCGTGCCGTACCGTAGGTGCCGAGCACGTAGGGGTCCGTGGGCTCGAGCTCGACCGCGCGACTCGCGAGGCGGGTCGCCTCCCTTCGATTGCGCAGCTCTTGCGGAGCCTCTTCCAGCAGCAGCCAGGCGAGGTTGTTCATCACCATCGCGTCGTCGGGCGTGATCGCGAGAACCGCTTGGTAGTCCTGGATCGACTCGAGCCAGTCCCCGGACAACATGTGGAGCTGCGCGCGCAAGCCCAGTAGCTCCGTATCCGTGGGATTCCGCTCGAGGGCGTCGGTGACCGCTCGAATCCGTTCGTCCTGGAGGATCCACGCAATGCGGGCATCGTCGAGGCCCCGCGTCCGGAAGATGTTCTGCGCCGAGCCGGCGAACGACACGAAGAGCAGCGGAAGGCAGATCGCGGCGAAGATGCGTGACGTCTCGCGCGACCGCCGACCTTCGGATTCGGCCAGCGCTTCCGGGCGGATGAAGAGCGCCAGGACCGCACCCACCAGCAGGCCGCCGAGGTGCGCTTTCGAGTCGATGAACGGAAACGTCAGGCCGAGCACGATGTTCGCGCCGACCAACGGCAGCAGGAACGTTCCCATGATCTTCGTGACGCGCGGGGGCAGCGCCCCTCGAAATCGGAACGCGAAGACGATCGAGACGCCCGCGAGCCCGAAGACGGCGCCGGAGGCACCGACGGAAATCGCGTTCGAGAGCGTGGCGCTCGCGATCGATCCGCCCAGACCGGACACCAAGAAGACGAAGAGGAACGCCCAGGGTCCATAGAAGGCCTCGACGTTGCGACCGAGGAAGAAGAGTGACAGGAGGTTCAGCCCGAGATGGAGAACGCCGCTGTGGAGAAACATGCTGGCGATCAGTCTCCAGATCTCGCCGTCGGCGACGAGCCGACCGGAGTTCGCTCCGAAGTTGACGAGCACGGAGAGATCGCTGCCGAGGAGGGCCGCGATGGGATCGGTCGGCCGGCCGGCGATCCAGACCATCGCGAAGTACACGAGATTGCCGACGATGATCGCCTGCGTCGCGCGGGCGGGGCGAAGGAAGATCACGCCGCGAGGTGGCAATGCCGCTTCCATGAATCGTATCCGAACTGGGGTCAGCCCCGGCCCTCGTCCGCGTTGCCGGCGTCGCTCGGCATCGCGGGAGGATTCTCGTGCGGAGTGAGACTGATCACGTGCACCTTCGAGACGAGTACCGGACCGTCCGGGGTCTCCACGACGAAGAAATCCTGCGGGAAGTTCAAGAAGTCGGAGATGCGTGAGAATTCTTCGGGCAGGTTCATCGGGATCCGCCCCTCGATCATGAGGTCACTGCCCAGGCGGAGAGTCACGCCCTCGCGACGGAAATGCTCGCCGCCCTCGCGCTCGAGATCGGGGTGAACGAGCTCGGGTGGTACGTCGGGGCCGGGCTGGACCAGCACCACGTGCCGACGGTTGAGAAGCTCCACGTCGTCGTCGTCCCCGTTGATGGGGAACCACGTGAAGTCGTCGTTGAGCTTGTCGAGCAGGGTCTGCTCGCCTCGGTGGATCGCGTCGATGTAGTTCAGAAACGCGCCCCCGGCGACCGTGTCTCCGTTCTCGAGACGGACCAGTACGTCGATCCTTCTCTTGGGAATCACGTGGTCCACGAAGCCCTCCTCACCCTGGCGGGACCATTGAACGGGGAGCCCGGGGGCCAAGTCGAGGGGAATTTGGCGCCGAACACGGGCGTGGACTGAGCCCCTCACGATTGGCATCCTGTCCGGGACCGGAGGTCCGCCATCATGAGCAAGATACCGACCCGCGACGAAGCGTGGGAGATTCTGACGGAGTTCACGAAGGGCGACGCCCTGCGAAAGCACGCCCTCGCGGTCGAGGCCGCGATGCGCACCTACGCCGTCAGGCGCGGCGGTGATCCCGACGTCTGGGGGGTCACCGGGCTCCTGCACGACTTCGACTACGAGAAGTACCCGACGCTCGACGACCACCCGTTCCGGGGTTCGGAGATCCTCGAGGAACGCGGCATCGCGGAGGAAATCCGGCGCGCGATCCTCGGCCACGGCGACCATACGGGCGTGGCGCGCGATACGGACATGGCCAGAGCTCTGTACGCCGTCGACGAGCTGTGCGGTTTCCTCACCGCGTGCGCACTCGTGCGACCGACGAAGAGGATCGCGGACGTGCCGGTCAAATCGGTCAAGAAGAAGATGAAGGACAAGGCGTTCGCCCGGTCCGTGAACCGCGACGACATCCGACGGGGTGCGGAGGAGCTCGGGGTCGAGCTCGGCGAGCACATCGAGTTCGTTCGCGACGCGATGACCGAAGTCGCGACCGAGCTCGGCCTGGATGGCTCGGCCGCACCCGTGAAGCCGTAACGGGCGAGAGCTCGCCACTCACTCGTGCGGGTCCGGGTGACAGCGCTAGGGCGGACCCTCCCCGCTGGCGCGGGCCAACAGCCGCTGAGCGCGACGATCGTCGGGGGACAGCGCCAACGCTTCCTCGGCGCGCTGCCGGGCACGGGCGGAGTCTCCCTGCGCCAGGGCGAGTCGACCCAGGTGAATGAACGGACTCGCGTAGGTCCGGTCCCGTTCGATCGCGGCGAGAAAGAGCGACTCCGCCTCGGCGGGTCGCGACAGGCGCATCTCGCATAGTCCCGCATTGTTCAGACACCCGGCGGCCGGCTCGTGCTCCTCTGCGGCGAGCCGGAGAAAGATCGCGCGCGCCTCCTCGAACTGCCCCTCGGCGAACAATCGGTGCGCCTCCTGCAGACGCGCCTCTCCGTCGCCGGGGACGTGTCCCTCCAGCCGATCCGCGATCCGGGTTTCCTCCCCCGCCCGTCGAACGTCGCCCTGGCGCCGCAGCACTTCCGCGAGCTTGCGCCGGTTGGGCGACCACTGCGGATCGATCGCAATCGACTTCTCGAGAAAGACCCGCGCCTCGTCGAGATCTCCGGCCATCGTCGCCAGCGTCCCGAAGTTGAGGTAGTCGACGCGTCGACTCTCGAGCCGTGACAGGAACGGCCCCTGGAAGTTGACGAGAACGAAGAGAGCAAGGACGCCGACGCCGCTCCCGATCGCCCGGAAAGGGACGCCTCCGGACGTCGCTGAACGCAGCGCGCCGCCGGCCCGGCGCGCGCCCGCAACCGCGAAGAGGATCAAACACGGTACCGTCGGGTGTCGGTATTCCGAGGACACGTAGAATGCGAGGCAAGTCGCGATCGAGACGGCGATCGGGACCGCGGGGACCGCGAGACGGCGCGCGTCCGTCGCGAGCCCGACGATCGCGAAAGGCAGTATCCAACCGAGGTGGATCCGGAACACGGCCAGGAC
This sequence comes from bacterium, assembly GCA_025774865.1. Classification (GTDB taxonomy): domain Bacteria; phylum ARS69; class ARS69; order ARS69; family ARS69; genus JALGZO01. Next base: position 15,362 of record JALGZO010000775.1, read on the forward strand.
CCAGGACCAGTCCATCGCGAAGTAGTACGAGAGATTCGTCTGCGACTCGGTCGCGTTGAGCCAGATGCGGAGCTTGCGAAGTCCGAGGCGCAGCGCGCGTGCCGGGTCCCGAGTCCACTCTCGCTGCGTCTCCCCCAGCCAGAATCGGCTCGACTGCGCGAGCGTCAGCTCCCGTCCCGCCCGCCGCGACGCCTCGACCCGGTAGTCTTCGGCCTCACGCTCCGGCACGGGATTCGCGAGGAAGTCCGGTTGCGAGTAGATACCGGTCGCCTCCGGGTGGTTCCCGGCCCAGAGCGCCATTCCGCCGTTCGCGCTCACCGGCACGAGCTCCCCCGACGCGCGCCAGTTGCGAACCGTCACCGGGGCCACCACCAGTCCCGCGACGACCGCCGCGACGACGGCCGCGGCGGTGCCCCGCCGCCCCCTCCGGAGCCACGGTAGCAGGAACGCCGGAAGCAACAGCGCGTGGTTCGCGCGACCGAGAGTGAGAAGGCCGACCAGGCCGCCGAGGCCCCCCGCGCCGAGTGCATCCGGCGCCGGACCGACCCGCACGGCCACGGGCGCCGCTGCGGTCGTCAGGAAGAGCAGGAGGCTCGGCGTGATGAGAGCCCCGTCGTAGAAGATCGCCGGGCCGTAGACCGCGAGAATGGCGCCGGCCCAGACGCCGTCGCGGCTTCGCCCGAGGGCATCCGCGATCCGCGCCGTGAGC
>JALGZO010000776.1 GCA_025774865.1 bacterium
CAATGGATCGCGAGGAACACTCAAAGGAAACATGGGGGGGTCGCGGGTCCTGGGTAGTGTCAACCGGAGTACGCCCGCAGCGGGAGTGGCCCGAGGCCCACGCGAGGCAGCGCGGATTGCGCCGGCCGGCTGGTCTCTTTGACGGCTCTACTCCCGGATCCGGATCCTGGCGTCCACGATGCGGCACGCGTCCGCCTCCGGAGCCATTAGGAACGGGTTGAGGTCGATCTCGGCGAATCGGTCGAGGTCGGTGATCATCGCGGAGAGTCGCAGCAGGGCATCGTGAATCACGGGTAGCGCGACCGGCGCGTCGCCGCGGACGCCTTCGAGCAGGGGGTAGCCGCGAATCGACTCGACCATTTCCCGCGCCTCCACGTCCGTGATCGGATGCACGCGTAACGCCACGTCCCGGAACACCTCGACGTACTTGCCACCCATCCCGAAGAGGAGCACAGGCCCGATGACCGGGTCCCGGTTCATGCCGAGAATCACTTCGCGCCCCGGAGTCATCATCTTCTGCACGAGGAAGCCGCTTTCCTCCGGGTCGTGTCCGAGCTTCCGGAGCGAGCGGGTCATGCTCCCGACAGCTCCCTCCATCTCCAGGCGATTCAGGATGTCGAGGATCACCCCACCCACGTCCGACTTGTGTACGACCTTACGCCCCGCGACCTTCAACGCGACGGGATAGCCGAGCGCGTCGGCCGCCCCCACCGCCTCCTCCGCCGTACCGACCCACCTCCACGGTGCCAGCGGGAAGCCGTACGTCTCGAGAAGTCGGAGCGCGTGGACGGCGTCGAGGTACTCGCCGGGAACCGCCGTCTCGTTCAGCAACCGCTGAGCTTCTTCACGATCCGCGTGGATCACCGGGATCGAACCGCCGTCCCGCTCGATCCACGCGGCGTGATTCGCCATCTCCGTCGCGGCGAGCGCGGCCGTCTCGGGGTAGCGATAGATCGGCGGGCACTCCGGGATTTCGCGCGGGATACGGTCGTAGTACTGCTCCTCCGCCATCAGCACCATGTAGACGGGCTTGCCGGCGTGGTGCATCGTCTCTGTCACCGCTCGCACGACGCGCATCGGGTCGACCATGATGGGCGGCACGAACGCGACGATCGCGATGTCCACCTCATCGGCCTTCAGGAGGATCTCGAGGCAGTCGCGGAAGCTGTCGGTGTCGGCGCTCGCGATCATGTCGATGGGATTCGAAACGCTCGCTTCCGCGGGGAGCTTCGACGCGAGCCTCTTCTGCGTCTTGGCGGAGATCTCGGCGAGCTCCATCCCGTGTCCCACGAGCGCATCCGTCGCCATGATACCGGGCCCGCCCGCGTTCGTGAGAACCGCGACCCGCCGCCCTTTCGGCAGTGGGCAGCGGGAAAAGCCCAGCAGAAGCGCCATCATTTCGTCGATCGTGCGCGCGCGGATGACGCCGACCTGTCGCAGCAGCGCGTCGGTCGCGGCGTCGAGGCCGGACAGCGCGCCGGTGTGGGACGACGCCGCCCGCGCCCCCGCCTTCGTGCGCCCGGACTTCACCATGAGAATCGGCTTCGACCGGGAGATCTGCCGCGCGAGCTTCGTGAAGCGCTCTGGCGTTCCGAGGTCCTCGATGTAGAGCGCGATGATCTTCGTGAGGGAGTCGTTCTCCCAGTACTCGATCAGGTCGTTGCCGGTGATGTCGATCTTGTTGCCGATGGACACGAACTGCGAGAAGCCCACGTTGCGCTTCTGCATCTCGGTCCAGATGGCGATGCCGAGGGCCCCGCTCTGGGAAACGAAGCCCACCGGCCCGCAGAGCGGAACTCCTGGCGCGAACGTGGCGTTCAGCGAGACGGCGGGCTCCGCGTTGAAGACGCCGAGGCAGTTCGGGCCGACGGCGCGCATGCCGTATTTCCGACAGGTGGCGAGCAGCTCGGCCTCCCGGGCGGCGCCCTCGGAGCCGATCTCGCGGAAGCCGGCCGTGATGATGACGAGTCCCTTGACGCCCTTGCGCCCACACTCGTCCACGACCCTGCCGACGAGCGCGGCGGGCACGACGATGATGGCGAGATCCACCGGATCGGGGATTTCGAGGATTGATGGGTACGCCTTGATCGAGTGGATGTAGTCGGCGTTCGGGTTCACGGGGAAGAGCTTCCCGTGGAAGTCGCCGCTGATGAGGTTGTGAACGATCTCGCGGCCGATCGCGCCGGGGCGCTTGGATGCGCCGATCACGGCGATCGACTTCGGCCGGAAAACGGCGTCGAGGGAGGCCAGGCGCGCGGCGGCGGCGGCCGGGTCGGTCGAGTCGATCGGGCGAGCCGCCGCAGCGGCCGGAGCGCCGGCGTCAGCCATCGGCGCCGTCCGCGTGGCGGCGTGCGTGGTAGCTCGAGCGCACGAGCGGACCCGATTCGGCGAAGCGGAAGCCCATCGCGAGCGCTTCCCGCCGAAGGTCTTCGAACTCGTCGGGGCGATAGTACTTCTCGACGCCGAGGTGCTTCTTCGTCGGGCTCAGGTACTGGCCCATCGTGATGATGTCGACGTCGACGTCGCGAAGGTCGCGCAGGGTCGTGAGAAGCTCGGGACGAGTCTCGCCGAGGCCGAGCATGAGACCGGACTTCGTGAGCAACCTGCGTGCGCTCTGCTCACGCCGTGGTTTCTCGACCGCCGCACGCGCAAGCAGTTCCAGTGATTGCCGGTATTCAGCGTCCGGCCGTACCTGGGGATAGAGCCTCTCGACCGTCTCCGTATTATGATTCAGAACATCGGGCTCGGCGGCGAGCACGGTGGCGAGGGCGGACGCGTCGCCGCAGAAGTCGGGGATCAGGACCTCGATCCGGCAGTCGGGGTTGAGCCTCCGGGCCTCCCGGATCGTCTCCGCGAAGTGCGTGGCGCCCCCGTCGGCGAGCTCGTCGCGATTCACGCTCGTGATCACGGCGTGAGCGAGATCGAGATGCCGGATGGCCTCGGCGACGTTCCGCGGTTCTCCGGGATCGAGCGGCTGTCCCGCCTTCGCGCGGCGGACCGCGCAGAACGTGCAATGGCGCGTGCACGTGTCACCGAGGATCATGAACGTCGCGGTCCGATCGGACCAACACTCGTAGATGTTCGGGCAGCGGGCTTCCTGACACACGGTATTGAGGTTCATTCCGTCGATCAGCTTCCTCACCTGGTGGAACCCCCGACCGGTGTCGAGGCGGATGCGCAGCCACTCGGGACGCCGCGGCTCGGAGCCGCGATGCGCACGGCTGCGAGGCGTCGTCGCGATCTCGTTCGACCCGAAGATCGGGAAGGGACTCGGCCGATCGCCCGATCGGGCCGGTGCGGGCGCGAGCACCTCGGCCGGCCGACCCTTTACGACGAACGGCGAGTCGGTCACGCCGGTAGCTGGCGCTCGAGTCTTTCCAACGCCTTCCGGTTTCCATTCCATCGGAGAAGCTCCTTCGCGTGATCGGGCGCGACCCACTGATACTCGTCATGCTCCTGCGGGGAAAGCCGTACGGAGTCGCTCTCGACCCTCAGAGCGAACGCGGTCTCGCGGTTGATCTTCGGGCGGATTCCCCCCTCGTCCGTGAGGAGCTCCGGATCGATGCGGAAATCACGCTCGTACCCGAGTCCCCGCAGCTCTCCCCGAAGGCCGGTTTCCTCGGCGACCTCGCGGGCGGCCGCCTCCACGGGCGCCTCGCCCGCCTCGACGGCGCCCGTCACGGGCTGCCAGAAGCCACCCCGGGAAGCCGACCGTTTCAGCACGAGCACCTTCGTCTCGTCCCCTTCCTGACGCCAGATCCAGACCTGGACGGTCCGGCTCGCGATCTCACGCCGGCGGAGCCGCCGCCCGAAGACCTCTGCGAAGCGGCCCGTGAGATGTGGCCGCACCTCGTCGATCGTGATCGTGCGGCCGAGAATGCGCGACAGGCTCGTGACCCCGCGATCGGGGATCCCGCAGGGAATGATGACCCGAAAGGAGTCGAGGTCCGTCGCGATGTTGAACGCGAAGCCGTGCGTCGTCACCCAGCGGGAGATCCGGACCCCGATCGCCGCGATCTTCAAATCGCCGATCCACACTCCAGTGAGCCCGGAAATCCGTCCCGCGCCGACGCCGAAGTCGCCGAGCGTGCGGATGATGACCTCCTCGAGGTCGCGAACGTACCGATGCACGTCACGCCGGTCGGGGTTCAGGTCCATGACCGGGTAGCCTACGAGCTGGCCGGGTCCGTGGAAGGTGACGTCGCCGCCGCGCCCCGTGGGGTGGAGCTCGATGCCGCGCGCTCCGAGGTCTTCAGGAGAGGCGACGAGGTTCTGGTGGTCCGCGCGACGCCCGAACGTCACGACCGGCGGATGCTCGAGGAGCAGCAGCTGATCGGGCAGCCTGCCGTCCGTCACGGCTCGGCGCAGGTCGTCTTGCAAGTCCAGCCCGTCTTTGTACTCGACGGTTCCGAGATTCGTCACCTCGAGCTCGCGCATGGAAGCTCTCCTCCCCCGGCGCCGCCGCGGCTTCATCACCTCCAACTGAGCGACCGGGGGATTCACAGAGCGGCGGCCGTCATCGCGCCGAGGCTCTTTTTGATCTCGCCCATGAACTCCTCGGCGACGGAACCGTCGATGAGTCGATGATCGAAGGAGAGCGACAGATACATCATGGGGCGGATCGCGATCGCGTCGTCGATGACGACCGGGCGCTTCTCGATCGCGCCGACTCCGAGGATCGCGGCCTGCGGCTGGTTGATGATCGGACAACCCCAGAGACCCCCGAAGATGCCGGGGTTCGTGATCGTGAACGTGCCGCCGGTGACCTCGTCCGGGGAGAGCTTCTTGGATCGCGCGCGCGCGGCGAGATCGGTGACGGACTTGCCGAGCCCGGCGAGGTTCATGTCGCCGGCGTTCTTCACGACGGGAACGATGAGACCCCAGTCCAGCGCGACCGCGATGCCGAGGTTCACGGTGCCGTGATAATGGATGTCGCTACCCGAGATCGAGGCGTTGACGATCGGTATCGCCTTCAGGGCGTCACACGTGGCCTTCGCGATGAACGCCGTGTACGACAGCTTCACGCCGTTGCGGGCGAGGAAGTCCGCGCCGTGTCGCTCGCGCATTTCCGCCAGGTTGGAGACGTCGATCTCCCAAAACGTCTGGACATGTGCCGACGTTTGACGCGAGTGCACCATGTGCTCTGCGATCTTCATCCGCATGATCGACATCGGCTCGACCCGATCGCTCATCTGCGGGGTGACGACAGGCGCCGGGGTCGGGGGGGCGGCGGCGGCAGAGGCGGGAGGAGCCGGCGGAGCCGCAACGGGAGCGCCGGTCGGTGCCGGGGCGGAAGCCGCGACGGCGGCGGGAGCGCCCTCGAGAAACGACTGCATGTCCTGCTTCGTCACGCGGCCATGAATGCCGCTGCCCGACACCTGCGTCAGGTCGACGCCGTGCTCGGCCGCCATCTTGCGCACGAGCGGGGAGGATTTTGTCTTGATGCGCTCTTCCAAAGTGGCGATCCCGCCGCTGTCCGTCACGAGGCTGGGCGTCGAGTCGGTCGGTACCGCGGGAACGGGCGCCGCGGGTGCGGGCGCCGGCCGTTCGGGCGCGGGCTCGGCGGGCGCCGGGGTTTCGGTGGCGGCAGCCGGCGTGGCGGCTGGAGCAGCGCTCGGCGCGGCGGCCGGCGCGGCGCTCTCGCCCACGCCTCCGATCCGCGCCACGACGCTGTTCACCTCGACCGTGTTGCCTTCGTCCACGAGGATTTCCGTGAGCGTGCCGGACTCTGGCGCGGGGATCTCGGCGTCGACCTTGTCCGTCGAGATCTCGAAGAGCGGCTCGTCCTTCTCGACCGTGTCGCCGGGCTTCTTCAGCCACTTGACGATGGTCCCTTCGGCGATGCTCTCGCCCATCTGCGGCATGATCACGTCCATCACAATCCTCCTAGTAGCTCGCCAGGCGGCGGGCCGCTCCCAGCAAGTCCTCGGCCCCGGGAAGGAACGCGGCTTCCAGGGGGGGTGCGTAGGGCACCGGCGTGTCCGGTGCCGTGACTCTCACGAGCGGACCGTCGAGATGCTCGAAACATTCCTCGGCGAGGATGGCGGCGAGCTCCGCCCCGAGGCCGCCGGTCCGCTGCGCCTCGTGGTAGAGAATGACCTTGTTGGTCTTCCGGGCCGTCGCGAGGAGTGCGTCCTTGTCGACGGGCAGGAGCGTGCGCAGATCCACGACCTCCATCGAAACGCCTTCGGCGGCGAGCGTCTCCGCGACTTCCAGCGCCGTGTGCACGCAAGCTCCGTACGTGACGACTGATAGATCCGTCCCCTCGCGCCGAATCCGGGCCTTGCCGATCGGGACGACGTAGTCGTCGTCCGGCAGGTCTTCCTTGATCCGCCGGTACAAGAACTTGTGCTCGAAGTACAACACCGGATCCGGGTCGCGGATCGCCGCCTTGATCAAGCCCTTCGCGTCGTATGCCGTGGCCGGCTCCACGATCTTGAGCCCCGGCGTGACGTAGTGAGACTCCGGATTCTGCGAGTGGAACGGGCCGCCGTGAACGCCACCGCCGCAGGGCCCGCGGATGACCAGGGGTACCCCTGCGTTCCAGCGGTAGCGGGCCTTCGCCGCCATGTTCACGACCTGGTTGAAGCCGCACGACAGAAAGTCGATGAACTGCATCTCGGCGACGGGCCTCAGTCCGTTCATCGCCGCGCCGACCGACATGCCGACGATGCCCGACTCCGAGACCGGCGTATCGACGACCCGGTCCTTCCCGAACTCGTCCAGGAATCCGGCCGTCACGCGAAACGCCCCCCCGTAGGTTCCCACGTCCTCTCCGATCACGACGACCGCGGGATCGCGGCGCATCTCTTCGGCCATTCCGTCCCGGATCGCCTCGAGGTAGGTCGTGACGGCCATCAGAGGGCCCCCTCGGGACCCGGCCCCCGCGGACCGCCGTCGTCCGCGTAAACCCGGCCTGATGCGAATCCGGGATCGGGAGCGGGCGAGCTCACCGCGAAGTCGGCGTCCGCGTCGATCTCGGTCTTGAGCTCGGCGGTCCGGAAATCCCGTTCGCGCGCCGTCAGGACCCCGTCGGACTCGAGCACCGCGTCGTAGCGCAAGAGCGGATCCTTCTTCTTCCACTCCTCGAAGAGCTCGTCCGGAACGTACTTCGCGTCGTCGTGCTCGGCGTGACCCTTCATCCGAAACGTCTTCATCTCGAGCAGCACCGGGCCGCCCCCGCCCCGAGCCAAGTCCACGGCGCGCTTCGTGGCGTCGTACACCGCGAGGACGTCGTTGCCGTCGACGATCTCTCCCGGGATCCCGTACGCGTCCGCCTTCACGACGAGATCCGGCACGCGGGTCTGCCGATGCGTCGGCGTGGAGTACGCGTACCCGTTGTTCTCCACGATCAGCACGAAGGGGAGATTCAGGACGGCGGCCAGGTTGACGCCCTCGTGGAAGTCACCGGTGGAGGTGCCGCCGTCGCCGATGTACGTCATCGCGACGATCGACTCGTCCCGACTCTTCGCCGCGAACGCGATCCCTGCCATCACGGGAATGACGGCGCCGAGGTGCGAGATGGGCGCGACCATGCGCCTCTCGAGATCGCCGAAGTGCGTGTTCCCGTCGCGGCCGCCCGTGGGGCTCGTGGCCCGGGCGCAGTACTGAGTGAAGACCTCTCGCGGGCGCACGCCCCGCACGAGCATCGCGCCGAGATTCCGGATCAGCGGGCCGACCCAGTCCTGGGGCTCGAGAGCGTACGAGGTGCCGACCGAGATCGCCTCCTGCCCGAGCGACGTGTACAAGCCGCCGACGACCTTGCCGGTCCGGTACAAAAGGCCGAGCCGCTCCTCCACCATCCGATTCCGTTGGAGGTGCTGCCAGATCTCGAGCTTCTGGCGGGCGCCCAACTTCGCGGACTCCGTGCCGGGAACCCCGCCGACGGCGCGGACGGCTACGCGGCCGGACATGAAAGCCCGTTCGATCGGTTGCTCGGAAACGGCCATGGAGGCTCCCGGGCGCGGTGTCCCCGCAGCCCGCGTAAGTTCAACAACCCGCGGCAGTTTACAGAACGCGCGAGCAACGGGGAAGGCTCGAGCCACCCTGGACGGCTAGATGTGCACCGCGCTCCCGTGCACGGCGTGAGCCGCTTCCAGCACGGCTTCGGAGAGAGTGGGATGTGGGTGCATCAGTCGCGCGACTTCCTCGGTGGTGCTCTCGGTCTGGATCATGAGTCCGGCCTCGGCAATGAGCTCGGTCGCCTTCGGACCGATGATGTGCACGCCGAGCACCTCGTCGTAGCGCTTCTCGGACACGATCTTCACGAAGCCCTCCGTGCGCTCGAGAATGCGCGCCTTGCCGGAGGCGGAGAACGGGAACTTGCCGACCGCGACGTCGTAGCCAGCCTCGCGGGCCGCCGCTTCCGTCAGCCCGACCGACGCCACTTCCGGGTCCGAATACGTACAGCTGGGCGTCGTCGCGTAGTTGATCGGACGCGTCTGGACACCGGCCATGTGCTCCGCCGCGACGATCGCTTCGGCCGATGCCACGTGAGCGAGCTGCGGGGAGTCGATCACGTCTCCGATGGCGTAGATGCTGGGAACGTTGGTCTGGCCGAACTCGTTCACGGGAACGAATCCGCGGTCGCTGACGGTCACGCCGGCTTCCTTCGCGCCGAGACCCTCCGTATAAGGCGCGCGGCCCACGGCGACCAGCAACATCGCGGCCGTCAAGGTGGTCTCGCCGCCGCTCTTGCCCTGAACCGTGCATTCCACGCCGCCGTCGGTCGCGACGATGCGTCCGGCCCGCGTCCCCGTCATGCACTCGATGCCACGCTTCTTGAACGTCCGCTCGAACTCCTTCGAGACTTCCTCGTCCTCGATCGGCAGCATCCTCGGCAGGAGCTCCACCACCGTGACCCTCGATCCCATTCGCACGAACACGGACGCGAACTCCACACCGACCGCCCCGGCGCCGAGCACGATCAGGCTCTCCGGCACGGCGTCGAGCTCGAGGATTTCGTCGGAGGTGACGATGCGCTTGCCGTCGAGCTCGATTCCCGGGAGGAGCCGCGGGACCGATCCGGTCGCGATCATGATGTTCTTCGCGGCAATCGACACGGAGCCGGCTTCGCTCTCCACCGCGACGCGCCCGTCTCCCTCGATGCGACCGAGGCCCTTCACGACCTCGATCTTGTTCTTCTTCATGAGGTAGTTCACTCCGGCCGTCGACTTGTCGACGATCTTGCCCTTTCGGGCCATTACCGCTGGAAAGTCCACCTCCACGCCGCTCGCCCGAATGCCGTGGGTCTCGGCGTGACGCATCTCGTCGAGGAGGTCGGCAGAGTGCAAGAGGGCCTTCGTCGGGATGCATCCGCGCAGGAGACACGTTCCGCCGAGCCTGGAGTCCTTCTCCACGATGCCGACGCGGAGCCCGAGCTGCGCGGCGCGGATGGCGCCGACGTAACCGCCCGGTCCACTTCCGATCACGACGAGATCCTTCTCGAGGTCACTCACCGTTCTCTCCCGGTTCGGGGCCGCCTTCCCCCGGCTGCGTTGGCGTCAAGCCGAACGCGACCGAGAAACGGTTCAAGTAGCAGAACATCCCGGCGACGCACATCAGCTCCACGACCTGCTCCGGTCGCCAGTGTTCCGTCAAAGCGTCGATGTCCTCCCGGCCGATCTCGTCGTGGGCGACCGCCACCTTTTCCGCGAAACGGACGGCCGCCTTCTCGGATTCGTCCAACGGTCCCCGGCCGACATCCCCGAGGGTGTCGAGCATCTCGTCCGTGGCTCCGTACCGTCTTGCCAAGACGGTGTGAGACGCGAGTCAGTATCGGCTCCCGTTCAGCTGCGAGACTCTCACGGCCACGAGCTCCTTGAGCCGGACGTCGAGCGTACCCTCGCCGAGCGCGGCGTCGAAGTGCGCGTTGAACGTCCGGAAGAGCTCGGGGCGGAGCGCCAACACGCGAAACAGGTTCGGCACGTTCCCGCGGGCCTCCCAGAACTTCTCGAAGACGTCCTGAATGGACTCGTCGACTTCGCCCCAACGGGCACGTGGAAGGAAGGACAAAGAGCTCTCCTGGTCGCGGCCGGTCCGGGAGTGTAGCGGAGCGGGGCGAGGCGGGGAAGGCCTCGACGAGGGGTGGAGGGGGCGTCAAGATGACCGAGAGGAGGTGCTGATGTCTGACGCCCGTTTCATCGAGGTCAGTCACGTCGTCGAGGCGGGGATGAAGACGTATCCATGGCTCCCCGAGCCGGAGCGGGTCGTCCTTTTCGACTACGACGAATCGCGCGTGAAGTACGAGGACCAGGCGGAGTTCCTGATCGCGTCGCTGCATCTGTGCGGCAACACCGGCACGTACGTGGACTCGCCGATGCACCGGCACCGTCAAGGCGCGGACCTTTCGGAGTTGCCGTTGGAACGGCTGGCGGCGCTCGAGACCGTGCTGGTGGATGCGACCGGGTCGCCCCAACGCGGAATCGGGCCGGACGCGTTCCGTGGGATGGACGTTCGGGACCGGGCGGTGCTCGTCCGGACGGAGTGGTCGCGTCACTGGCGGACGGAGCGCTACTTCGAGCCCGCTCCGTTTCTCACGGGCGACGCTTGCGATTGGTTGCTCGACGCCGGCGTGCGATTCGTGGGGATCGACTCGCTCAACATCGACGACGTCCAGGATCTCTCTCGCCCCGCCCACACGAAGCTCCTCGGGGCCGGGGTTCCCGTTTGCGAGCACATGGCGAACCTCGTCGCCGTTCCGAAGGAGGGCGGGCGGCTGCACGCGGTGCCGATCGCGTGGAAGGGCGGCGCGACCTTTCCCGTGCGGGCCTACGTGATGGTCGGCGACTGAGAGCTCAGCCGGCCACGATCCAGACGGGTGTCGTCCAGAAGCGCTCGCCGTTCGTCGACTCTCCACGCAGCCAGAGTGCGGTGTCGCCTTCGAGCGGACCGATCTCTCGCGAGAACTCCAGCGTGGGGCCGCCCGGGTCGAGTCGCGTCGCGACATCGGTCCCGAGCATGATCTCCACGGTGCGCCAGCCTTCGGTCGCGGCCGCGAGCCCCGTGACGAGGATCGTCCTCCCTGCGGCCACCGGAAGCGTCTCGCCCATGACGCGATCCCCGGCACGGAAGTCGATCAGAAAACGCTCGCCCGACGTGGCGTAACAACGCCCATCGCGCAGGGCGGCGAACACCTCCGCCTCGGTGGCGTCCGGCGCGTACACGGCGGTGAGCCCGCCGCGATAGGGAGCGTCGCGGATCGGAGGCGGCCAGGGGTTCCCCGGCGTCGAGAGGTGCGTGTCGCTGAAGCCGACGAAGGCGAAGCGGTGCCCCCGACGGACGGCCTCGATCGCCGAGGTGCCGGGTCGCGGCTCGGAGGTGGGGCGGAAGGCAGGATCTCCGTCCATCGTGCCGTGCCCGGAGTAGATCTCGATCGCGCGATCGAAGCCCGGCTCGACGGTGTCCCAGTCGATCGTCGGCGTGAGCTCCGACCCCGAAGGATGTGCGATCACCGAGAAAGCGCCGGTCCCGTCGAGCGCGGCGGCCAGATCGGCCGGGGAGGATGCGTCTTGAAACGAGACGTAGCGCGACCGATCGTCGGGAAAGAACACGACACGGTGGCCGTGAAACCGTGACGACCACTCCCAGCCGAGCAGCACCGCGAAGCCCGGCCGCCGCCACTTGCGGGCCGTCGCGGCGACCTCGTCCCAGCTCCCGACGATCTCGTCGAGGCCGACTTCGAGGAACTGCTGGTAGTCGTGCTCGGAAAGGCACGTGAAGTCGAGGTGCGCGATCTCGCGGGCGTAGTGGAAGTACTGGCGGGGCGGATGCGTGCCGTCGCCGACGTCGGAGTGTCCGTGCGCGTCTCCCCACCACACTCGGAGGGCCGACTCGCCGTCGCGCGGGCGCAGATCCTCTTCCGACCGGACCACTCGGATCGGTCCGGCGATCGCGACGTCCCCGGAGTCGCTCTTCACCGTGATCCGATGCAGCCCGGGAGTCGCGAATGAGACGCCTTCCATGACGAGCGACCCCTGGCCGGTGGGGCGAAACGGGGCAGGGAAGCCGAGCGCGCGATCCGTCGCGTCGATCTCGAGGCGGCTGCTCCACGCTTGGTTCGGCGTTCCGATGTCGGTCAGGGGCGACACGATGAGGTCGACGGGCTCCCCTACGATCGCGATCGAAGGGAGAACCGCGTGAAGCCGCCCTCTCGGGACGTCGCGGCCCGAGCGGCCGTCGCCGCACCCCAGCGTCAGCGCCGCCGCCACGATGAACGTACGGAGAGTCTGGCGCCCGGCGCGGCTCCGCTCGTGATACAGAAAGGACGGCATCCAGTGAGGGTACAACGGAAGGCGCGAGAAGCGGGAAGCCTTCCCCCTCGCCGACCCCTCCGCGATTCGACTCGAGTTCAGGCTTCCCGCGATTTGTTGGGGGGGGAGGGCCGGGCGTTCGGCGGGTGGGAACCGCCCGGCTTGTCTCTCGCTCCTCCCCCTATTGAAAGTCGAAGCGCACTCCGAGGCGGGCGAAGTCGCCTCCCGCGTTCACGCGCCCGGTCAGCGGAGTGCCATCGATCAACAGTCCTTTCGTCGGCTCGGACTCGTGCACGCCGGCTTCGAACAGAAGCCCGAACGTGGAGTCGAGCCTCGCTTCGAGGCCGAGGGCGACGGTCGTGCCCCAGCCGTGGAAGTACTCGCTTTGCCGATCGACGCGTTGCACGTTCCCATCGGTCCGGACCTCGTGGTACGCCAGCCTCAGGAAATCGTAGGTCACCTGGCCCGAAATGAACGGGACGAGGCGGTCGTTCGCGACCGGGAACCGCAGCCGGAGGATCCCCCCGAGGGGGACGAGGTCGGTGGAGGTGCCCTCCAGATCGATGACGCCCTCGACCGGCAACTCGTAAGGCGTCTCGATGATGAGAACGTCGGTCCGACCGTCTCGGCGCCGCAGCCAGTCCGCCGTCAGGCCGAACTCGAGGTGCCGGGACGGGGCCGAGCCCAATTCCAGCCCGACGAACAGCCCTTCGAGAGAGTCGCGACCCCTCGCCGCTCGGTCGAGGTCGTAGCCACCGACCTTGAGCGCCGTGTACCCTCTGGCCGAACGAGGGTGACCGCCGTTCTCGGCGTGCGCCGCGGCGGTGGCGGCGGCGAGGATCGGCACGACGAGCACCGTCAGGGTTCGCGTCGCGGAGGTCATGGTCATCGCATCCTCTCTCGAGTAGCCGCCGGGAATCGGCGTCGGCTGCCCAGGGGGAGTGCAATGCTCGGGCCATTCCGCGCGCGAGGTGCTAAGCGCTTGATGGAGAATCAGTTGGAAAGAGCACCAGGGTGGCTGGACTCGCCTCGTGACGTGTCGCAAGGACGCGCGAGCGTGTCTTTCCTCTCTCCGCGGCCCCGGGGCAGGCGATGTTCCGCGGGCCGCTCGGATCTTCCCTTTCGCTATCGTGGCTCCACTGCCGCGAGAACGACGACGGCATGACGACCTCCGAGGTCCCGAATCTCGATCCGGGCGGTCGCTCCCAGCGCGGGCCGCGGAGGTGGCTGGCCGCACCGTGGGAGATCTTCACCGCGTTCCAGGAGCACGGATGCTACTTCCTGGCTGCGGGTATCAGCTTCTACTTCATGCTGTCACTGATCCCGATGCTGTTTCTCCTGCTTGCCGTCATCGGGTACTTCCTGCGGGGCACCGTGCCGGTTCGCGACGATCTGATGGCGGCCGTGCACCAGTACATTCCGTTCCTCACCGAAGAGATCATCCAGAACATCGAGCAAGTCGTTCAGAATCCCGGACTCCTCGGGTGGATCGGTGGTGCCGGGCTGTTCCTTTCGACGGACCTGGTGTTCGTGGCGATTCAATCCTCTCTCGACAGGATCTTCGTGCAGAGTCGAAGAAGCTTTCTCAAGTCGAAGATGCTCTCGGTGCTGCTCGGGGTGATGGTCTTCTGCGTGATCCTGCTGACGATCGCCGTCAACGCGGTGGACACGAGCCTGGAGAGATTGATGGCGGAGACGGCGGAGTTCGGTGGATTCCCGGTCGGCTTGCACCTCTCGACGTGGACGATCGGAATCCTGCTGCTGGGGTCGTTCACCCTCGCGATTCGAATGCTGCCCCACACGCACGTGCCGTTCCGCTACGCGATCTGGGGTGGCGCGATGGGTGCGGCCCTCTGGCTGTTGGTCAAGTCCGGCTACGTTTGGTACCTGGAGAACGTGTCGAAGGTAGGGCCGCTGTTCGGCTCGCTGTCCGCCGTGATCCTGACCCTCATCTGGGTCTACGTTTCCTCGCTCGTGTTCCCCGCGGGGGCCGAGTTCACGCGGTGGCTGATCGTGACTGACCCGACGCGGGACATGAGCGGAACACGGCCGGTGTCCTGACGACGATCTACTTGATGCCCCGGACGAACCCGCCGCCCTCGACCTGTTCCCGGGCGAGGTGGTAGGGGAACTCGCGACCGGCCGATGGGTTCATCGCCGACATGAAATGAGTGTGCGCGCGGTCCGGCTCGCCGAGGGTGCTCGCCGCGAAGCCCAGGACGAACTGCATGTCGTTCTCGAAGGAGCCCCCGAGCGAGGTCGTCTTCGCTCGGTATTCCCTCTCGGAGAGATCGCCGGCCAGGAAACTGGCCGATCGCATCGCGGCCTCGCCCGTCGGACCTACGCGACTCGCGACATCCTCCGCCACGCGCCGCCACGTCCGCTTGGCGAGGTCCTCCATCCCGAGCGAGGACAGCGCGATTCCCTCCCACAGGCGTGCGAACGCGTACTCGTTGGCACTCTTCGTGCCGACTCGATCGAACACGGTGATGGCCGAGCGGGGGTTGGCCTCCGCGAGGTGGGTTCGGGCGATCCAGTTTCGCACGGCGCCGACTCCGTATCCCGACTCGCGGAACGAGGCGTCGAGCGGGAGGCTCTGGAATTGTCCCCGCGCGTTCTGGAACTCGCTCGACTCGAACGCGATGATGCCCTCCCACAGGGCGAAGTTCCGCCGGGCCGCTGCGCCCTTGAGGTCTCGACGCCCCATCTCGAGCGCTTTTCGCGCCCGCGGGATGTTCTCGCCGGCGAGGGCGGAGCGGATCACTTCGATCCGACTCTCGAGCTCCTTCCGGTTTTCGGCCGCGCTCTTCTCCTCCGCCAGCTGGCCCGTGTCGACCCCCGGCTCGCGCATCGCCTTCTGCGCCTTCTCGAAGAGAGCCCGCTCTTCGTCGGAGCCGGCCCGCTGCTCGAACGCAGCCGCGAACGCGCGCACCGCACTGCGATGGCGGCCGAGCGATGTCTGGTAACGTCCAAGAGTCGCCCACGCATCCCCGTGGTCGGGCAGGAGTGCCACGGCCTTCTCCAGGTAGCCGACGCCGTCCTCCCCGGGGTTCGCGAGGCCGGCCAGGTACAGGTAGTGGGGGTCCTGCGGGTGCTTCCGAGCGAGGGCGGCATAGGTTCGGGCGGCTTCCGCCGTCTGTCCCACCGACTGCATCCAGTCGAGCCGCGCGGCCTGGAGCGCCGGGTCGTCCGGAGACGAGTCGAGGTAGAGGGTCGCCTCGGTGATCGCCGACTCCGTGCGGCCGGCGGCGGCGAGCGCGCGGGCGAGGTTCGGGCGAGCCGAGAGATCGTCGGGATTCGCTTCCACGTACGCCGTCAACGACGGGACGGCCTCCGCCGCCTGACCGCTCTCGACGAGCGCCCGTCCCGCCACCATGTGAGCGGTCGGTTCGTCGGGGGCGAGCTCGAGCGCTCGTCGCGCGGAAGCGAGAGCCGCTTCCGGCCGATTCACGCTGAGCTGCCCGTACGCCAGGTCCACGGCGAATTGCACCGAGGTGGTGTCGAGCCGGGCCGCTTCTTCGAGATGATGGATCGCCAGCTCCGTTTTGTCCGCCTCGAATGCGGCGCGTCCGAGTCCGTGGTGAGCGGCGGCGTCGTCGGGGTTGTCGTGGATCAGTTGCTGGAACACGACGATGGCCTCGATGGCGGCATCGTTGGCCACGAGGACCCACCCGCGTTCGAGCGGCGTCGGCTCCGGAGTCGGGGCCTCACGAGGTGGATGGTCGACGATCGGCGTGGACTGAAAGCTCCATCCGCCCGGCGCGCCCGAAAGCCAGTACAGGGCGGCGGCGACCGGAAGGACGATCGCGACGGCGGAAATCGGAGCCGCCCTCGTGTGGCTCGGGCTGGAGCTGCGAGGGCTCCGAACCGCTCCAGGATTCCTCCGCCGCCAGGTAAGGACTGCCGGCTACCTCCGGGCGATCCATCGGGGGTGGGGCCGCGTCCGGCGCGGCCCCGGGGGAAAGATCGTACGGCAATGCCGACAACGGAAGAGGCCGCGGGTCAGGCTCCGGAGGGGTCGCCGGCTCCACACCCTGCGTCATCTCGGCGATCAGCGGGTCGAGGCTCGGAGGTATCTCCACGGATGTCGGCGGCGCGGCCGGGGGCGAGGCGAGGCCCTCCCCGTCGAGAGGAAAGCTGCCTTCGGAAGAGTCCGAGGTGCCGCCGCCGATCGTGGCCGCTTCGGTCTCCGCCGGGGCGTGCTCGTCTCGGGTGAGGGCGACATCGGAGATGCTGATCCACTGATCGTCCCCGACCTCGCAAATGCGAGCGTCCTCCAGGATCACGCCCGCGGCCATCCCCTCCAGAATGTGGATCATCGTCATCGGCCCGAGGACCTGCCGATCCGGGCTCTCGACGTAGTAGAGCTTGTTCTCCATGGTCCTCGCCCCGATTCGGGCCCGGCTCGTGCCGGGCGAGCCGCTCTCGGTTGAATCGGGCGTTTTCCGTCAGGACTTGACGACCGGGGTCAGCGATTCGGAAGCTCCCGGAGCGCGTCGGCGTGGAACGGCGGGGTCCGCGCGTCGAGGATCGTGTCCCCGAAACCGGCCCACTTCACGAGGAACCGGAACACGGTTTCGGGAATGCCACCTCCGTCCCCTTCGGCCCCTTCGTCCCCGGTCGCCGCCGGGTCCGGGTCGGAGGGGGCGCGATCTCCCCGGATCCGACCGGAGATCCACCCGTCGAGCTCCCGGAACTCCTCGAGCGTGAGGGGTCGGATCGCGGCTTCGGCCGTCACGTAGTAGCGGTGGTGGTTCTCGAGCTCCCAGCGAGGATGGACCTCGACGACGAGCCGGGTGAGTTCCTGAAAGAGGGCGTCGAGGGACTCGAACATCTCGCCGCGCCGGCGGCCGGTGGCGACGAGTCGAAAGAGCCTCTCTCCGGGATCCCAGCGGACGCGGTAGCTCCGCACGCGCGAGTCGACCTGCTGGTCCCACCAGCGCCGCCGCTCACGCCAGATCTCCGTGGTGAATCGGACCGTGATCGGGAGCCCCCGCTCGATCGAGCGCCTTCGTTCGGCATCGAAAGCGTCCTGGAGGCGCAGCACGGCGCACAGCTGGCCGCGCCGCACGCCGAGCTCCTCGATGGTCAGGGACCCGTCCGCGGCCGCGTGGGCCGCGGAGATCCCGAACAGGAAGACTCCGAGGGGCACGAGACGTGGCGGCGAGATCGAGGCGGCTTTCATCTGACGCGGGAACCCCGCGGAGGGTGGGAGCGGACTCGTGGAAGCGGCAGAATACACCCGATCCGGCCGGTTTGCCTCCCGTCGCGACCGGCGGTTGAGGCCCGACGCTACGAGCAAGCCGATCGTCCGCAATGGAGTGACCATCGACACGGACCGCCATCAAGTCAAGATCGACGGGAAGACGACCCCGTTCACGGCGACGGAGTTTCGACTCCTCCACTTCTTCGCCTCGAACCCCGGCCGCACGTTCAAGCGCGATCAGCTCTTGAGTCGTGTGATCGGAGAATCCTCGGGGGTCGACAAGGGCTTGCGAGCGGTTTAGCCTCCGCCCCAGCGTGAGTTGGGGAGGAGACGAGATGCCCGAGTCGAACCCGAGCGTTGCGGATGTGATGAGCGCGCGGGTCGAGCTGGATGACGTCGATCGGTCCGCCCTCGACGCCGCCTGCCGGTTTCTCGCGTTGGAGTATTCGCCGCCCGCCATCCTCCTCGACGAGAATTTCGAAATCCTGCACCTGTTCGGCCACGCCGCGGATTTCCTACGGCCGGTTCGCCCGGAGGAGGCGCGCAGCCTCGTCGAGCGGGCACTCCCCGACCTCGACGTCGTGCTGCCGGCCGCGTTTCATCGCGCCCACCGGAATCGGAGCGCCGTCCTGTACCGCGACGTCGAGATCGGGGCAAGGGGAGAGCAATCGGTCGACGTTCGGGTCCACCCATCGCAGACGGACGACGGCCGGTTGCACTACCTCGTGCTGATCGAGGAGGAAGGAACACCGCGACCGCGGTCGGACGCCGACACCGCCATGGAGGCGATCATCCGGAAGGACGAGCAGTTGGCCGAGGAGGTTCACCGGCGGCGCAAGGTGGAGAGGCTGAACCAGAGTCTGCAGGAATTCGCGTCGACGGCGTCCCACGACCTGCGCGAGCCCCTTCGGTCGGTCAGCATGTTCGCCGAAATCCTGGAGCGAAGTGCGGACCCGCGGCTCGACGCACGTTCCAAGGGACACCTCAAGCGCATCCGAGAAGGGATCGCGCGGATGCGGGAGCTGATCGACGATCTGCTCCGATTCTCGAGCGTTCCGAGAGCCGACCTCGATCTGAAGCCGACCGACCTCAACCGGGTGGTGGAAACGACCATCGAGGATCTACGGTCGCGCATTCAGGACGTGAACGCTGTCGTCGACTGGGAAGCGCTGCCCGTCATACCCGCGGAGACGGTTCTGCTCGAGGACCTGTTCCAGAATCTCATCTCGAACGCCATCAAGTACCGGAGCTCACGCCCGCCGCGCATCTTCATCACCGCGGAGGAGGGCGAGGAAGAGTGGTTGATCTCCGTCGAGGACAACGGCGTGGGAATCAGCGAGGAGGATCGACGGGAGGTC
Organism: bacterium; assembly: GCA_025774865.1. GTDB lineage: Bacteria > ARS69 > ARS69 > ARS69 > ARS69 > JALGZO01. Next base: position 18,816 of record JALGZO010000776.1, read on the forward strand.
TTCCGCCCGTTCAAGCGCGGAGGCGCGCGCGGCGATCGTCGCGGCACCGGGATGGGGCTCGCCATTGCGCAGCGGATCGTCGAGCGTCACGAGGGCGAGATCTGGGTGGAGTCCGCGCTTGGCAAGGGCTCGGTCTTCCGTTTCACCATCCCCAAGTAAGTCCGTCGTTCCGTCTCGAAAGTCTCGCTTACTCCCGCGCCGCCCGAGGCCGAAGATCCCCTCGCCCGCCGTTGCTGCTCGGCTCGCGAAGGGAATTCTAGCTCGCCTGCGCTGCGCTGACGCGTTCGAGGGGATCTTCGCCCTCGGGCGGCGCGGGCTTCTCCGGCCGGGAACGCGGTTGTGAGATCGTTCCCCGTCGACGAGCGTCTCTCCGGCTCACGCAACGATTGGAGGGTGTCAGGAGCGCCGTCGCCGGCCGGCATGACCGAGGTCAGGTCACCCATCCGAAGGAGCCGAGACTTCGCGAGGTCGGGGGGCACCCTCGAACGCGTCAGCGCAGCGCAGGCTCGCTTCGATGTTCCGCGAGCCGAGCAGCAACGGCGGGCGAGGGTGGC
>JALGZO010000777.1 GCA_025774865.1 bacterium
GAACTTCGGGCACGTTCACGCGGCCGCGAAACTCCCACTCGGACAGGAAGTCTCCGGAGTGATCGAGTTCGACGTGCGCATCGTCCTGCACGACAACCCGGGACACCTCTACGAGCTTCGGATCGATACCGACGAGGGCGTCTTCGAGAGAATTCCGCTCGACCTCGCGTGCCCGTACGACGGGATCGAGAGCACGAACTGCGCGTTCAGCGTACCTGTGTCGCTGGACACCCGCGGGATGACGGACGGCTGGCGCGAGATCCGCATCCGCGCCACGACGGCAACCCCGGACGGGTTCGAGTTCCTGAACTCGAGCGGGATTCCCGTCCTCGTGAACAACGGCGGACCCCGTGTCGACTACGAACGCGAGATCGACAACCACGGGCTCATCGGGCGCGGCTGGTACGAGGGCTTCGGTTACACGAACGCGTGGATCGGCAACGTTCCGGAGTCGAAGGTGAGCGACGTGTACACGTTCCAGGTTCGGGCGCAGAAGGAGAGCGAGCACCTGACGGTCGTGCTCGACAAGACCCACTACATTCCCGCCGTCGGCAGCTGGCCCGAGCAGCCGCCCTCCCCGGGTCAAGTTCTCTTCGATCAGCACGGCGACTGGGGCTCCTTCTTCCCGATCGACATCGACACGAGGACCCTCTCCAACGGTTGGCACACCATCGCAGTGAAATCGACGGGGCCGAACGGATCGATCTCCGAGTGTGGATTCTGCAACGGAGAGCTGAACAAGCCCTCCGGCGTCGCCAAGGCCTGGTTCTTCGTGGAGAACTGAAAGGGGGGTCGATCGATGCTACACTGTCGCGCGTCCAACCTCTACGGGAGGAATGAACATGGGCCCCATGATGCAGGCCATGGCCGAGCACCTCCGACTCACGAATTTCATCATGAACGTGGTCACGAGCGACGTGAAGGAAGAGGACGCGAAGCAGCGTGCGCGCGACAGCGAGGGACCTTCGATCTCCTGGATCGTCGGGCACCTCCTCGGATACCGCTACGACATGATGAAGCTCCTCGGTCAGGAGAAGGCGAACCCGCTCGCGGGCACGTTCGGATCCAGTGCGACCGACGGGAGCGACTACCCTTCTCTGAAGGTGATCGTCGCCGCGTGGAACGGAGCGGTGCAGGAGTTCGACAAGGTGATCGCGTCGGTCGGTGACGAGCAGATCCTGGCGAAGATGGGCGGCGACGGCTCGCCGCACGGCGAGAAGACGGTCCTCCAGACGTTGTCATTCTTCCTGTGGCACGAGTCCTATCACATGGGGCAGCTCGGAACGCTGCGGACGCAGTGGGGTTACCGGCAGACGTCGGACATCGCGCAGGAGGCGGCGAAGACCACGGCCTGACGTCCGGGAGAGCTGGATGCCTCTGTCGCACTTCCACCCCACGGTTCGGCGGTGGTTCGCCGCGAACCTCGGCGATCCCACCGCCCCCCAACGCGAGGGCTGGCCCGCGATCCGTTCGGGCGAGCACACGCTGATCGCCGCGCCCACCGGGACGGGCAAGACGTTGAGCGCGTTCCTGTGGGCCATCGATGGGTTGCTGCGCGAAGGCGAGCCGCTGCCGCACGAGACGCGCGTCCTCTACGTGTCACCACTGAAGGCGCTCGGCAACGACATCCAGAAGAACCTGCGCGGCCCGCTCGCCGAGATGCGGGAGCTGGATCCCGGGCTCCCCGATGTGCGCGTGCTCGTGCGCAGCGGTGATACGCCTCCGAGCCAGCGTCAGGCGATGGGAGCGCACCCGCCGCAAATCCTGGTGACGACCCCGGAATCCCTCTACCTGCTGCTGACGAGCGAGTCCGGCCGTCGGATGCTGCGAACCGTGCGCACCGCGATCGTCGACGAGATTCACGCGGTGGTCGGCGACAAGCGCGGCAGCCACCTCGCGCTTTCACTCGAACGTCTCGAGGAACTCGCCGGTCCGTTCCAGCGGATCGGCCTGTCAGCGACCCAGAAGCCGATCGACGCGGTCGCGCGTTTCCTCGTGGGGAAGGATCGCGAGTGCCGCACCATCGACGGCGGGCACCTCCGGGAGCTCGACCTCGCCGTCGAGATCCCTCCGTCACCACTCACCGCCGTCTGCTCGCACGAAACGTGGGCGGAGATCTACGCTCGCATGAGCGAGTTGATTCGCGCACATCGCACCACGCTCGTCTTCGTCAACACGCGGAAGATGGCGGAGCGGATCGCCCGCCACCTCACGACGCTCCTCGGCGAGGACGAGGTCACGTGCCACCACGGCAGCCTCTCCAAGGAGCGGCGTCTCGACGCCGAGCGGCGGCTCAAATCCGGAAACCTCCGCGCCCTCGTGGCAACGGCGTCCCTCGAGCTCGGAATCGACATCGGCGACGTCGACCTCGCCATCCAGTGCGGTTCCACCCGTTCGATCGCGACGTTCCTGCAGCGGGTCGGCCGCTCCGGACACGGAGTGGGGCGAGTGCCCAAGGGCCGCCTCTTCCCGCTGACGCGCGACGAGCTCGTCGAGTCGGCGGCTCTGCTCGCGTGCGTCGGTCGCGGGGAGCTCGATCGAATTCCGCAGCCGGCCAAGCCGGTCGACATTCTCGCGCAGCAAATCGTCGCGACCTGCGTGGCCGAGACGCAGGACGAGGCGGCCTTGTTCGAGCGCTGCCGTCGCGCGTGGCCGTACCGGGATCTCGAGCGGAAGGAGTTCGACGAAGCGGTGGCGCTCCACACCGAAGGACGGCGGGCGCTTCTTCACCGCGACGGCGTGCACGGCCGGCTCCGCGCCACTCGCCGCGCCCGCATCGTCGCGCTGACGTCGGGCGGCGCGATCCCCGACAACGCGGACTACCGGGTGCTGCTGGAGCCGGACGAGATCTACGTGGGATCCATCAACGAAGACTTCGCGGTCGAGTCGAACGCCGGCGACATCTTCCAGCTCGGTAACACCTCGTGGCGCATCTTGAAGGTCGAGCGCGGCACCGTTCGGGTAGCCGACGCGAAGGGATTGCCCCCCACCCTTCCCTTCTGGCTCGGCGAAGCGCCGGGACGCACCACCGAGCTCGCGGCAGCCGCGAGCCGGGTGCGCGAAGCGGCCGAGACGCCGGACCGGCTCGCGGCCGAGATCGACTCTTCCCCCGACGTGGCCGCCGCCCTCGTCGACTACGTGACCGAAGGGGCGCGCTTGCTCGGTGAAATCCCCACGCAGCAGCACGTCATCCTCGAGCGGTTCTTCGACGAGTCGGGGGGCATGCAGCTGGTTCTGCACGCGCCGTTCGGAAGCCGGATCAACAAGGCCTGGGGGCTCGCGCTGCGGAAGCGTTTCTGCCGGCACTTCGGCTTCGAGCTGCAGGCGGCCGCGAACGAGGAAGCGATCGTCATCTCGCTCGGGCCGCACCACAGCTTCCCGTTGGACGATGTCTTCCGGTACTTGCACCCGAACACGGCCCGCGAAGTCCTCGTGCAGGCGCTCCTCGATCAGCCGATGTTCCAGTCGCGCTGGCGCTGGAACGTATCGCGGGCGCTCGTCCTGCCACGGTGGGAGGGCGGTCGGCGCCTCCCCGCCCCGATCGCGCGCATGCGCGCCGACGATCTCCTGGTCCAGGCGTTCCCGGAAGTGACCGCGTGTCCGGAGAACCTGCCGCCGGGATCGCTTCCCGTGCCGACCGACCACCCGATCGTCCGGCAGACGATCGACGATTGCTTGACGGAGGCGATGAACGTCGACGGCTTCCTCGAGGTGATCCGAGGCATCCACGACGGGCGCATCGAGACGAGCGGCGTCGACACCGCGGAGCCCTCCGAGTTCGCGAAGGGAATCTTGAACGCGATGCCCTACGCCTTCCTCGACGACGCGCCGCTGGAGGAGCGCCGCACCCAGGCGGTCCTGAGCCGCCGGGCGCTGGACCCGAAGACCGCGGACGAGATCGGCGCGCTCGATCCGGGCGCGGTCGCTCGCGTGCGAGAGGAAGCGTGGCCCGATCCGCGTGACGCGGAAGAAGTTCACGAGGCGCTCCTC
>JALGZO010000778.1 GCA_025774865.1 bacterium
CGTGAGGAGGATGCGAAAGACCTCCTCCCGCTCCTCGGCGTCCAGTTGCTTCGAGTCCGCGATGCCGTCCACCCGACGCTCCGGCGGAAGGACGACGGCGGCCGCGACTACCGGTCCCGCCAGCGGACCGCGGCCGACCTCGTCGACCCCGGCGACCGGCCCTCCGACTTCCCGGGCCGTCTCTCGCTCGTGCCGGTAGAGATCACGTGCCACCACTGCCCCCTCGCCACACCCGGCTTCACGCCTTCAAACGCCGTTCCCGGATGCGAGCCGCTTTGCCGGTCAGTCCGCGCAGGTAGTAGAGCTTCGCGCGCCGCACGCGCCCCTGTCGAACGACCTCCAACTTCGCGACGGACGGTGAGTGCAGCGGAAAGATGCGCTCGACGCCGACGCCGTTCGAGATCTTCCGCACCGTGACCGTGCTGCGCAACCCGGAGCCACGGCGGCCGATCACGTCGCCCTTGAAGACCTGGATGCGCTCCTTGCTCCCTTCCCGAACCCGAACGTGCACGTTCACCGTGTCCCCGGGCTGAAACTCCGGAATGTCAGTCCGGAGCGACTTCGCTTCGGCCATCCGCATGAGATCCGGCATCTCTCACTCCTCCGCTCGGGGACGACGGCCCCGTTTGACTGAACCGCGCTCGAGGTCGAGCTCGGCTCTCAGTTCCTCCAGGACCTCCTGATCCTCCGCCGTCAGCGGTGCCTGCTCCAGCAGGTCCGGACGACGTGCCAGTGTGCGTCGCAGCGCGGCGCGCCGCCGCCAACGTCGAACGTTGTCATGGTGTCCCGTCAGCAGAACCTCCGGGACCTCCGCCCCACGAAACTCGCGAGGTCTCGTGTACTCCGGCGCCCCCAGCAGACCCGATTGGATCGAGTCGTCTTCAGCGCTCGCGAAATCACCGAGCGCGCCCGGCAAGAGCCTCATGACCGAGTCGATGACGACGAGCGCCGGGAGCTCACCTCCCGACAGCACGTAGTCACCGATCGAAATCTCGTCGGTCGCGTACTCACACCGCACGCGATCGTCGATTCCCTTATAACGCCCGCACACCAGGTAGAGCGACTCCTCACCGGAGAATTCCTGCGCCAGCCCCTGATGAAACGGCACGCCGCCGGGCGAGAGGAACACGATCCTCGGCCTCACGTCGACTGGCTCGGCGTGTAGCCTCTCATCCAGCGCGAGCGCCAACGGCGCTGCCATCATCACCATACCGCCACCGCCACCGAACGGAACATCATCCACCTTCCGGTGCCGGTCGGTGGTGTGGTCACGAGGATCCACCGCGGTCACGGACAGGATCCCCTTTTCGATCGCCGCCCCCAGAATCGAGGGTTGGCACGCGGCCCGAATCAACTCCGGAAAAATCGTGAAGACCGTGATCCTCATCCGGCCTCCGCGTCGGCCTCCTCGATCAACCCGGGCAGAAGGTGAACGGTCATCTTCTTCTCCTCGAGATCGACGGCGAGGATCACGTCGTCGATCGCAGGGAGCAGAACTTCCCGCACATCTGACCGGACGACGAACACGTCGTTCGCCGGCAGCTTGAGAACCTCCGTGAGCCGACCCAGCGGCTCTCCGTCATCCGAGACGACCTCGAGCCCGATGAGATCGTCGACCCACCATTCGCCCGGCTCCGGCGCCGGCAGTTCCTGTCGCGGCGCCAGGATGACGGCACCGCGAAACGCCTCGGCTTCGTCGCGATCATTGACGCCGTCGATCCGAAGGATCCAACCCGCGCTGCGCGGCCGCCCGCCGCTGACTCGGACCGGAGCCTCCGAATCGTCGGCGCCCCGGACGCGGAGCGAAGAGATCGCGGCGAGCTCATCCACGGTGACGCCCCGGAGGCGCGCGGTGATCTCTCCTCGAATCCCGTGCGGCTTCCCGAGCTCGGCGACAATCAACGTATCCACTCGCCGACTCTTCCCTACCTAGCCGTTCTTCTCTTCCGACGTCTCGGTGGCCACCGGTCCATCGTTCTCAGTGTCCGACGCACCGCCGGAATCGGCCGGCGCTTCGGGGGTGGCTTCCTCGGAGGCGGCCTCGGCGGCCGGTGGCTCCTCGGCCGGAACCTCGGCGGCCGGCTTCTCCTCGGACGGAGCCTCGGCCACGGCTTTCTCCTGCTCCGCCTGCTGCTGAACCTTCGCGATGGACTTCTTCGAAGGTCGCGCCGTCCGCTCTCGCTCGAGTCCTCCGCTCACTCGACCGGTCATTCCCCCGAGCTCGGCTTCCTTGTTCTGGGTCGCGCGCCAGTGGGCCCAGACGCCGGTCTTGGCGAGGATTCGCCTGACGGTGTCCGTCGGCTGGGCTCCCTGCGACAGCCACTTGAGAACTGCCCCGGAATCCACTTCGATGCCGGCCGGCTTGCGCAGGGGATCGTACGTCCCCACGATCTCGATGAACCGACCGTCCCGGCGGTGTGCCTCTTCCGCCACGACGATCCGATAGAAGGGGCGCTTGCGGTTTCCCTTCCGCGCCAGACGAATCTTGACCAAAGAGTCTCTCCTCCCGTGCTCTCAGGCGACGGTGACTACGGTCATGGCAATCCGAGTCGGGCTCTCCCCCCGACTCCCCTGCCACCCTTCGACATTTTGTTCATGCGTTTCATCATCCGACGCATGTCGTCGAACTGACGAATGAGCTGATTCACTTCCTGAACGGACGTGCCGCTTCCGCGCGCAATCCGCTTTCGCCGGCTGCCGTTCAAGACCGAGGGCCTCGCCCGCTCGCCCGGTGTCATCGAGCTGATGATCGCCTCGACCCGAGTGAGCGATTTCCCTCCGTCCTTCTCCACTTCCTTCAAGGCATCCTTCGGAACGCCGGGAAGAAGCCCCACCAGCTGGCTCAGCGGACCCATCTTCTGGATCTTCCGCAGCTGCCCGCGGAAGTCTTCCAGATCGAACCGGTCCTTGCGGAGCTTCTTCGCGATCTCCTCGGCCTCTTCGGCCTGCACGGATTCCTGCGCGCGCTCCACCAAACTGAGGACATCGCCCATGCTCAGAATGCGCGATGCCATCCGGTCCGGATGGAAGATCTCCAGCGCGTCCGCCGACTCGCCGACGCCCACGAACTTGATCGGCGCGCCGGTCACCTGCCGGATGGAGAGCGCCGCACCACCGCGGGCGTCGCCGTCCATCTTCGTGAGGACGACACCGTCGAATCCCAGCTTCTCCGCGAACGTCTCCGCGACGCTCACGGAGTCCTGCCCGATCATGCCGTCGACGACGAGAAGGACCTCGCGCGGCTTCACCTCGGCGCGGATGGCCGAGAGCTCCGCCATCAGCTCATCGTCGACGTGCAAACGCCCCGCCGTGTCCAGCAACACGACGTCGGCCGCCTGCCCGATCGCCGCTTTCATCCCTTCGCGGCAGATCTCTACCGGGTCGTCCGACGACCCCTCGTAAACGAGCTGCCCGTTCGCCCGCCCCAACTTGATCAGCTGCTCGCGAGCGGCCGGCCGGTACGGATCCGCCGGCACGAGATACGGCCTCCGCCCTTCCTTCGCGAGCCACTTCGCGAGCTTCACGCAGGTCGTGGTCTTACCGGACCCCTGGAGACCGACCACCATCACCGGCACCGGCGGTGATCCCGAGAGCTCGGGTCGGGAGACGGTACCTCCCAGGAGGCGCACCATCTCCTCGTGCACGACCTGAACGACCTGTTCGCCGGGGCGAATCCCTTTCAGGACCTCCCGCCCGACGGCCCTCGTCTCCACCGCCTTGACGAAGTCCCGCGCCACTTTGTAATGGACGTCCGCCTCGAGCAGGGCGCGGCGGATCTCCCGGAGCGATTCCCGGACGTTGTCCTCGGTCAGGACCCCCTTTCCGCGCAAGGACTTGAGAACCGAGTCCAGGCGCGTCGTGAGGTCGTCGAACAAGGGCAGGCCTCCGGGCGGAAGCGCCCACAAGGACCGAAGAAGGTAGCAATGGGACGGCGAGGGATCAAGGGGGGATTCGGCCCGCGGGGGGGGGACGCTCGGACCCCACT
>JALGZO010000779.1 GCA_025774865.1 bacterium
ACTGGGTAGCTCTTGGACGCTCGTGCAGGCGCAGTGTGGCGGACGGAATCAGACGGGCGTCGACGTGTGGCTGGCCCAGGGCCCGTCGAACGGAGGGCCCGTGACCGCGACCTTCTCCGCCACGCCGTCCCACGCGGTGATCATGGTCTCGCGCTACTCCGGTGTCGATGGAGTCGCGCCGCTGGGCCCGATCGTGTCCGAGAACACGAATGGCGCGCAGGGGGCGTGCTCCGGCGGGTCGGACGGAACGCAGTACGCGGTGAATTTGTCGACGACCCGGCCGGGGTCCGTCGTGTACGGAGCCATCGCGATGCGCAGCCTGCTACACGCGCCGGGCTCCGGCTACGCGGAGCGCGATGAGGTGCACCATGGCGGCGCCGGCGAGGAGGTGAGCGTGGCGACGATGGATCAGACGTTCGAGAGCGTCGGGAGTGTCGTCGTGGACGGGTCCTTCAACGGGAGCGTGGACTGGGCCGTCGTCGGGATGGAGATTCGGCCCGGACCTCCGGGTACGACGACGGTTCCGTTCGGCAGCGCCGGGCTGCTGCTCCGACCCGCCCGCCCGAACCCGTTTCGCGAGTCGACCGCGATCGAGTACGGGCTCCCGACCTCGATGAGCGTGGAGCTCGTGATCTACGACGTGACCGGGCGCGAGATCCGGAGATTTGCGCGCGGCTACGAACCGCCGGGGTCTCGCACCGTGAGGTGGGACGGGCGAAACGCCCGGGGCAGCCTCGTCGGGTCCGGCGTCTACTTCGCGAAGCTCCACACCAGCCGCGGGATTCGGATCCAGAAGCTCGTCCTCACGAGGTAGCGTTCACCGGCGGGTCATGACGACGCGCGCCGTCGCGGTCTCGCCGGTCGAGGCCGCGGCGCGGAGGAAATAGACGCCCGAAGCCACGCGGCTTCCGGACGTGTCGCGGCCGTCCCACGATATCTCGGCCGTCCCGGCGTCGTAGCGACCGGAAGCTGCGACCGCTACCCGCCGGCCGCCGGAATCCACCACGACCACGTCGACGGCCGCGGCATGCGCGAGGTCGAGCACGGCCCGGACCGGGCCCGCCGAAGGATTCGGGAACGCTTCCACGCGAAACGCGCTCGCGCTCCGGATCGCGCGCCCCCCGAGCTTCCGATAGCGATACACGTGCGCCTCGTACGGCGCGAACTCATCGACGATCCGGCCGCCCGAAAGAGACAGTGAGCGATCCTCGGCGACCACCTCGATCTCGCCGGGCAGGGCCAAAGGAAGCTGCATCTCGACCTCGCCGGAGAATCCGTGGCGCGACACGGCGATCGCGATGATCTCTTCCCCACCGATGTGCGCCAGCGCGCGCATCTCCACGTCCGGATCGCTCGAGACGACCGGAGTCGCGTCTCGACCGATGAGGAAGTCGTGCAGGTCCGCAACTTCGTGGATCACTTCCCGCATCTGGGGCCAGATGTCGGGGCCGTCTCCGAGGGGGTGCACCCAGGTCCAGCCCGCCCAGAAGATCCCGGTGGCTCCGTGAACGACCGAGGTCCACGCCGCCCAGCGCGCTTCCCGGCGCGGGATTGCCTTGAACGCCTGCACGATGCTCCAGAAGGGCTGGCCGGGGCGGCTGATCTGCAGGCGGAAGATGTCCGCGTTGTCGGCGAGTCGATCCAGGCTGCAGTCGGGCCAGCCCAGCACGTTCTCGCGAATGCAGGTTTCCGGACCCGGCGGGTAGGGATACGCCGCGTGCATCACGACATCGGTCGCCGGAAGAAAGAACTCCAAGTCGTCCTTCCAGGCCGCGAAGTCCGCGGAGAGGTGGGTCGGGGCGAAGTTCACGGCCACGAATGTCTCCCGCACCTGTTCGTGGATTTGACGATAGGTGTCGTGGATGTGTTGGCCATCGATGTCACCGAGCAGGTCGAGGGCCAATGTCCAGACCGGCTCGTCGCGGTTCGTGAAGCCGAGGATCCGAGAGGGTTCGTCGGCGGCGCAACGAAGAAGGAGATCGAGACGCTCCGGATCGTAGATGGGGTTGTCTACCTCCGGGAACGGCGTTTCCGGGTCGTCCCAGTTGATCGTGTCGGGTGAACCGATGAGCAGTCGGTAGTCGGCGGCGCGCGCGGAATCCATCAGCGCCGAGCAAGGGATAGTCGTCCCGCCGTATGCGACCTCGACGTCCCATACGCAGTTGGCGCCGCTGAGTCGGATGTGCTTGTTCCAGCTCTCGTACTTTCGCCAACCGAGGTCCAGGAGCCCGATGGGGAAGAATGCGCGGCCATCCACGTCGACGAGGCCGTCGGAGCGGATCGTGCTGGCCGCGACCGGCGGCGAAAGGACCGCGACGACGGCGGGGCCGCCGATCGCGAGGAGCGTCCGTCGAAGATTCACGTGAGCGTCGACCCACAGGGAGAAGCTCAGTCTACGCACCGGCGTACCCCTAAGCCAAGCCTCCGTCGGGGCGCTGGACAGCCAGTCATATGTCTAGTACGGTGTCTGCCACGGGTCGGCCGGCCGCACCGGTGGGCCGTCGCCGCGAAGACGACGACGCGGAGGGGGCGGGATGGAAGCGGCGCGCTTTCTGGAGAGCCTTACGAGCTCCCCGGCCTACGAGGGCCAGATCGCGCACGTTCAGGAGATCCCGGCCCGGGCCCCCCGGTGGGGTGAGCTCGCTGAGCCGTTTCCCGCGCCCATCCGCACGGCCCTTCAGGGCCTCGAGATCTGCGACCTCTACGCGCACCAGGCCCGTTGCGTCGAGGAGGCCCGCGCGGGGCGGCACGTCGCGGTCGTCACGTCCACGGCGTCGGGCAAGACGCTCGCCTACACGTTGCCGGTGCTCGAGCGGCAACTGAAGCACCCCACGGCCTGCGCGCTCTTCCTCTATCCCACGAAGGCTCTGGCCCAGGATCAGCTCCGCGGCTTGCTTCGGATCGCCGAGCTCTCGCCGCCGATCCGCGAGATGCTCCGCACCGGCACCTACGACGGCGACACCGCGGCGGCCACCCGCCGCAAGCTCCGCGATGAGGCCAACGTGATCCTCACGAACCCGGACATGCTGCACGCGGGGATCCTGCCTTACCACGCGAAGTGGTCGCGCCTGCTCGGCCAGCTCGAGTTCGTCGTCATCGACGAGATCCACGCCTACCGCGGCATCTTCGGATCGAACGTGGCTAACGTGATCCGGCGGCTCCGCCGGGTCTGCCGCCACTACGGCGCCGAACCCCAGTTCCTCCTCGGCTCCGCGACGATCGCGAATCCTCAACACTTCGCGCAGAAGCTCATCGGCGACGAAGTGACTCTCGTGAACGGCGACGGCTCGCCGCGCGGCCCCAAGAAGTTCGTCCTGTGGAATCCGCCGTTTCTCGATACCGCGAGCATGGAACGCCGGAGCTCCAACGTGGAGGCGCACCTCCTGTTCACCGGCCTCGTGAAGGAGCGAGTTCAGACGATCTGCTTCTCGAAGGCGCGCGTCGTCGCGGAGCTGATTCATCGATACACGCAAGACGTGCTGACGCGCGAGAATCCGGAGCTGGCCAAGCTCGTCAGGCCCTATCGCGGTGGCTACCTCCCGAAGGAGCGACGGGAGATCGAGAAGGCGCTGTTCGCCGGCCAGCTTCTCGGGGTGTCGTCGACGAACGCGCTCGAGCTCGGGATCGACATCGGGAGCCTGGACGCATCCATCATCGTCGGTTTTCCGTCGACGATTGCGTCGCTCTGGCAGCAGGCGGGCCGAGCGGGTCGCGGCCAAAACGAGGCGGTCACGTTCTTCGTCGCCTACAACGATCCGATCGATCAGTACCTCGTGAGGCATCCCGAGTACCTGTTCGCCCAGTCGCCGGAAAGCGCGGTCATCGATCCGGAAAATCCGTTCATTCTTTCGAACCACCTGCAGTGCGCAGCGTTCGAGCTGCCGCTCGAAGACCATGACGCGGACCTGTTCGGTGACGTCACGCCGGATCTCACTCGCTTGCTCGAGAACACGGGGCGCACCCGCCTGGTAGACGGCAAGAGCT
>JALGZO010000780.1 GCA_025774865.1 bacterium
TCCACTGGCGCCAGAGCTCCATCCGGAACGCGTAGCCCGGCTCGCGCTCGTGGTTCTTCGTCAGAAACTCCTGCTGAAAGAGCGCTTCGAGCGAGGTCGCGAGCACTGCGTGGTCGAGCCGGAGCGGGTAACCGCCCTGTCGAATCGACTGGGCGAGCCCCTTGGCCGTTGCGAACTCCGCGCCGTCCTCGAGCGCTTGCGCCAGCAGGGCCAGGGCGAGCTTCTGGTCTCTCTCGAGCGTTTCCCAGAGGAACGTCATCTGCGGGAAGGGGTTCTGGACGATCTGGTCGACGACCGTGGTCACCATGTCGTCGGTGGCGGTGTTCGCACGCTCCTCGTTCAGCACGTCGACGAGTCTCTGGCAGACCGCCTGCGTGTAGAACGGATGACCGGCGGTCAGGCGGATGATTCGATCGACCAGTCCATCCGCGTAAGTCACGCGTCCTTGCACGGGGTCTTGAATCAGCCGGACCGCGTCCTCCCGGTCGAGGTAGCTGATGTGACGGTATTCGTGCGCCTTGTGGAGGATCCCCCAGTACTCTTGTTGCCGCTCCTCGACGTGCTGGGATCCGGTGAACACGAGATACACCGGTGAGCTCTCCATGAGGCTCGACAGGATCAAGAGCACGTCCATCGTCAGCGCGCCGCTGTCGATCTTGTCCTCGAAGAGCTCGTACTCGTCGAAGAGAAGAACGAGCTTGCGGCTGGGGTGCTGCTCGAGCACCGAGTCGATGAACTGGAGGAACGTGGCGGACGGTTTCGACGTTTCCCCGAAGTCGGGGGAGATGAGCTGTTGTTCCGGGCCGCCCAGCTGCTTCGAGATCTGCCCGCAAATTCGAGTGAAGAACTCGACCTCCCCTTGCACCGCCATCGCCTGCATGTCGATCAGCACCGGGACGAACTCCGGCCCCAGACGACCCTGCTGGATCTGGAGCAGGATGGAGGTCTTGCCGCTGCGCCGCTCACCGCAGAAGACCATCAAGGAACCGTGCTTCGACTCCGAGAAGCGCTTCTTGACGAGCGTGAACTCCGCCTCCCGCCCGAAGAACATGGATGGATCGCGGACGGCGTTGCCCACGATGAAGGGGTTCGGGCTGATCGGTTCGAACACGCTTTCGGCGGGACCGGACGTCATGGGCGAGCGTCCCGGGAACGAGTGGCCCTCATCTGAGCCGGGCCATTTTTCGCGTGAGAACCCGGTCCGCGGTTTTCATCCGATAGAAATAAACGCCGGCCGCCGCGCGCCGCCCCCGGTCGTCACGCCCGTCCCAGACCACCGTGTGATAACCGACGGGGAGCCGAGCGTTCACCAATGACGCCACCCGCGCTCCCCGGATGTCGAAGATCTCGATGAGCACGGGGCCGGGGTCAGGCAGTCCGAAGCGGACGCGCGTGGCCGACCGGAATGGATTCGGGGCGTTTTGGTACAGCACCAGCGCCGAAGGGAGTGGGACGATCGCTTCAGCCTCCCGCGAAATGAACTCCGAGGTTCCGGCGAGGAGGATCAAGCGATAAGGGTTCGGACCGAAGGAAACGAGACGATATTCCCCCGTGAGCGGATCGACCGAGGTCTTCTGCTCCAGATCGATGAGCCGCAGGTGGAGCTCTGAAGGCAGGTCCGATGGGGAAGACAGAGCGATGCGAGACTCGCCGACCTCCGAGCTTCGCACCGCCAGGTCGAAGCGATGGCCGTTCGCGTTCGGTGCTCGCAAGTCCTGCCAGTAGAGGCCCGTGCGTCTTCCCCATCTCGCTTGGTCGACCCCGAAACGGATCCACGGTCCGGGTGACGACGGTGGAGCCAGACGATCGCTCCGATCGTACGCGTCGCGCGCGCTGGAGTGAACCCCGACGAGCACCTGGGTTTGAGCTCCCTCCGACGTGACCGCGCTCAGCCCGACCCGCCAGTCCGAAGGGGACGATCGCTCATTCGCGCCCGCGGCGCCCCCCGCCCCTTGCGCCACGGCCACTTCGGCTTCAATGGGCGGAATGCGGAGTATCGTCTCGGTTCCCGCGTTGTGCACCCAGTACCCCTCGAAGGGCTCCAGCCGCCGCGCCAGTTCCGCATCGTACTCGCCGCTTTCCGGAATCCAGCGAATCGGGCCCGTCAAGAGCGAGTCGTCCAACACGGAACCGACGCCCACTATCACGGAGTCCCAGGTCACGGGAAATCCGAACGGATGACCCAGCATCGTCCAGCCGGGTACGAGTGTGATCGGGTGAGAACCCTCCGTCGAGGTCGACTTCCCGCTGAGAGGTGCGGTGTTCACCCGGTGCGGGTCCCGGCTGATGAGCCAGAACGCCCGTCCCGGAATCGGGCGCATCTGTTCCCTCGCCGACGCATCGGCCACGCCGACGTAGCTCTGTGTCTCGCTCACGTACGTCCACGCCTGCCATCGCTTCGGGTCGTAGGGTCCGAACTCGCCTTGATCCGTGAGGAGCGCCTCGATCGGCTCCCCGGAGTCGAATTCCAGAGGAACACTCAACGTGCGGTAGACGGATCCCGCATGCAAGGAGGGCTCAGCGAGATTCGCGACCGTCACCTGAACGGACCTCGGCCTCGCCGAAGGATCGCTCGGCGGGTCGGTCAGAGACGCGGTCGCGGTCTCCACTTCCACCCAGTACTCGACGCCGCGAAGCCCGACGAACTCGCCGGGGACGATTCCGGTGGAGCTCGGAGCGCCCGTCGAGAGGGCGACACTCCGATAAGCGGATTCACCGCCCCGCCGGTAGTGGAGTACTCCATCGACGAACACCGCTCCGTCGACCAGTTCGATCGCGACGGTGATGTCGTCGCCGGACGGGAACCGCCCCCCGGGTCCGGCCTGCGGAGTCGCGGTCACGCCGCTGGGGGACACCACCGCCTGCGTGAACAGTGCGGAGTCCGGTGCGCCCGGCGGGTCCTTCAAGAAGACTCCGCTATTCTCGACCTCGATGTAGTACTCGAGACCGAGCTCCGTGACCGCTTCGTTCGGGATCACCCCGATGAACGAGCTTCCCACCTGCGCGAGCTCGACTCGGACAAAAGCATTCTCGGGCGAGGCGGGTCGATGGAACAGCGCACCACGCTCGACGTGCACGCCGGGGGCGGGAATCACTTGTATCGTCAGGGCCTGCCCCAGAGGGATCTCTACTTCACCGGTCAAGGCGTTCGTCTCGACGTCCAGGGCCCGGATGTCGGACGTGACCGAGATCCTGAGATCGGGTGCCGTCGGATCGTTCGAGAGAATCTGGAGATCGCCCGCCGCGACCAGCTCCGTGCGCGGCTCGAGCGAGACGATCAGAGAGTCCGTAACGTCGGGCGCGATGTCGAACGGGGTTGCTCTCGAGATCCGCATCTCGGGAGAGGGCAGGACGAATTCCGAGATGGTGAGAATCTGGTTTCCCTCGTTGGACAGAGCGAGGTCGACGGAGACCGTGTCCCCGACCGTGACGGTCTGAAGATCGAGCGCGGCGGCGGATGACGCGATCTGGGGGCGGCGGGGAACGATGGATCCGATCTCGAGGCTGTACGAGGGCACGTACCGGATCAGGCCGACCCGGGACGGGTTCGAGATCGTGCGCAATCGAAGAACGACGTCGCGGCTATCGAAGGGCACGACGGAGACGTCCCAATCGAACCGGTGCAGGACCCCTTCCGGCAAAGAGGCGAGGGGGCCGATCGGGGCGGCGCGCCCGGCGATCGCGGCGGGGATCCAGACGGGCGCACCCTCGTACTGGAACTCGGGGACGATCCACACGGAGTCCGAATCCACGTCGATCGCCGTGAATTCTGTCGTCCGGAGGTTGGGGTCCGTCTCGGCGCGCGTGACCGATGCCCAGCGGAGGTGGGCGGCGTTGTTCGGAAGGTGCTTGGTGGGCGTGGTCGGAAAGCCCTTGTACGCGGGGTCTTTGAGGCCCCAGTAGAGCGTGTTGCTCTCGCCCGAGTTCCCGCAGGCCAGATCGAGGTCGCCGTCCCGGTCGATGTCCCCGAGTGCCACGGC
>JALGZO010000781.1 GCA_025774865.1 bacterium
CGACGAGGAGGGTTACTACTGGTTGCTCGGCCGGGTCGATGACGTGATGCTGGTCTCGGGCCACAACATCAGCACGATGGAGGTCGAGTCGGCGCTCGTCGATCACGAGGCGGTGGCCGAGGCGGCCGTCGTGGGCAAAGCCCACGAGATCAAGGGCCAGGGGATCGCCGCGTTCGTCACGTTGCGCGGCGGAGCTCGAGGTGACGAGGAGACGCACCGTCGGCTCCGGGATCACGTCGCCACGAAGATCGGCCCGATCGCGCGACCGGACGAGATATACTTCACCGCGGAGCTCCCCAAGACCCGTAGCGGCAAGATCATGCGGCGGCTCCTGCGCGACATCGCCGACGGTAGGGCTCTGGGGGACACGACCACGCTCGCCGATCCGGCGGTCGTCCAGAAGCTCCGCGAGCAATACGAAGAAAAGGAAGGCTGATTTCTCGGGCCGGCGAATCGGTGTCGCCGCCAGGGGCGGCGGCACCGGGCCTTCCTGAAGCAAGGAGTCACATGAGTCTCTGGCTGTCGGGCGACTATCGCGGGAAGCGGATCCACCATCTCCTGCCATCGGGAGCCACCCGGATCGGCCGCAGCGAATCCAGCGATGTCGTGCTACCCAGCCAGACGGTGTCCCGGAACCACGCCGAGGTTCACGTCGAAGGTGATCGCGTGACGGTCATCGATCTCGGTAGCCTCAACGGCACGCGGGTCAGCGGAGTCGACCTCGAGACGGCTCGGGCCGTGCAACCCGGGGACGTGATCGAGTTCGGCAGCGTGAGCTTGCGTTTGACCGACGGCACGGAGTCGTCGTCGCCGACGTTCACGGACGACCGCGAAGTATCGAAGAGCCTGCACCTCTCTCGCGACGACACGTCCGAGGGGGCGCTGGGCGGGGCGGAGCCGCAGCTGTTGAGGCTCCTCTCCGAGGCCGGTTCACTCCTGGTCCTCCCCGACAAGCCGGAGGAGACCTTCGACCGTCTGCTCGAGCTCGTCGAGCGGACGATCCCCGCGAGCCGGATCCTCATCCTTCTGTCGGACAATGACGGCGAGCCCGTGCAGCGAGCCGCGCGCGTGCACGGTGACCGAGCGATCTCCCCCCTCATGCTGAGCCGCACCATGGTGCAGATGGTGCTCGAGGACGGATCTTCGTTTCTGACCGGCGACGCGCAGTCGGACGAACGTTTCAAGAACCAGCAGTCGGTCGTGGTTCAGGATCTCCATTCGGCGATGGCGGTCCCGCTCGAGCACCACGAAGACGTGCTCGGCGTTCTGTACGTCGACACGAACGACCCGCTCGCCACCTACGCCGAGCGCGACCTGCGCGTACTCACGCTCCTGGGGCAGATGCTCGGAGCCAAGATCGCGAACGCCAAGCTCCTGGAGCTCGCCCGTGAGCAGGAGCGGCTTCGGGGAGAGCTCCGCACGGCCACGACGATTCAACGCCGGCTCCTACCGCAAGACCTTCCGCAGATCGAAGGCTACGAGATTCTCGGGATGCAGGACACCTGCGAGGAGGTCGGCGGCGATCTCTACGACGCAGGCGTACTTCCGGACGGAGGCGTGCAGATCGTTCTGGGCGACGTGAGCGGGAAGGGTATCGGCGCCGCTCTCATCATGTCCGACGTCCTGGCGACGATCCGGGCCCTCCGCACCGTACAGATCAGCCTGGACATCCTGGTCGGGCACCTCGATCGACACCTCCTGCAGACGACCGAGCCCGAACACTACGTGACGCTCTTCGTCGCCGACTTGAATCTGCACACTCACTGCCTCGACTACGTGAACGCCGGACATCCACCGGCCTTCCTCCTCATGCCGGGGGGAGGAATCCAGGAGCTGTCGTCGACGGCCCCGCCGGCCGGCTTGATGGATCTACCGGGCATCGAGTTCGAGAGGAAGAGCGTCGAGATGCCCCCGGGATCGACGCTCGTAATCTACTCCGACGGTATCAGTGAGGCGGAGCGCGGAGAGCTGGGCGCGACCATCCAGGAAGCGGACGAAGGGTCCCGCGAGCAGTTCGGTGACCACGAGTTCCAGAAAGTACTGAGCCAGGGTCCCTTCGGATCGTCGTCGGAGTGCGCGCGGCGGATCCACGAAGCCGTCGAGGGCTGGCTCGCGGGATCCCGCACGCCCGACGACACCACTCTCGTGGTCGTCCGCCGAGAGAACTAGCCGGACTCCGGCCCGGGAAGCTCGAACCAGAAGATCGCTCCGCCGGACTCACCGTTGCGCGCGCCGAGTGTCCCGGAGCTGCCCTCGACGATCGACTTGGCGATCGTGAGCCCGAGTCCCATGCCTCCCGCCTTGGTCGTGAAGAACGGCTCGAAGACCCCCTGGGGATCAGCGTCCGGGAGGCCCGGACCGTCGTCCGACACGGAGACCCGCACGCGTCCGCCCGCCACGGAGGCAGTTTCGACCCGCACCGAGGGTTCGGCGGCGCCGCGTTCCTCCGTGGCTTCCATTGCGTTACGAATCAAGTTGATCAGCACCTGCTGGAGCTGGATCCGGTCCGCGAGCACCAACGGGGCGGTACGATCCAGCTCGAGCTCGACCGGCACCGCCCGGATTCGCCGCTCGAGCTCCAGCAAAGGGAGAACCTGCGTCACCGCCTCGTTGATGTCGAGCGTGGAGCGGTGCGGATCGCGCTTCGACGTGTACGCACGCAGTCGCTTGATGATGTCGCCGGCCCGCAGGGCCTGCTTCGATGCCGCGTCCAGGTTGTCGCGAAGAACATCTCTCGGGAGATTCTGGGCCGATGACAAGAGCTCGAAGCACGCTCCGCTGTAGTGCACGATTGCGGCGAGCGGTTGGTTGAGCTCGTGGGCGATCGACGCGCTCATCTCCCCGACCGTACTGAGACGCGTGGCGTGCTCGATTTCGTGCTGCAGGTCCCGGATCCGCTTTTCGAACTGCTCGGCCTTCTTCTGCTCCGAGATGTCGACGGCGATCATGATCGCACTCTCGACTTCGCCGTCGAGGAACACGGGTGCGACGCGACTGGAGTACCAGGCCGATGTTCCCGGCTTCTCTCCCGCCGCCTCGACCTCATAGGTCGTGGGCTCCCCGGTCTCGAACACCTGGCGCAGCGCCGCTCGCACGCGCTCGTGATACTGCGGCGGCTGCCAGTCGTAAACGCTCGACCCGACGACCTCTTCGCGCGAGAGATAGTCGAGCGTGCGGTTGATGAATCGCATCGTACCGTCGCGGCTCACCTGGATGATGTAGCTCGGCGCGTTGTCCGTGATCGATCGGAGCCGCGCCTCCGTACCCTTCCGCTCCATGATCTCCCGGCGCAGCCGCTCGTTGACTTCGGTCAGCTCCTTCACCCGCTCCTCGAGCTCCGCCTGCGCGCCGGCCAGGCGCTCCTCGACTTCTTTGCCGTCGGTGATGTCGACGGCGCAGCCGACGATCTCCTCCGGCTCCCCGCTCGCCCCCCTGACGAGCTTGACCGTGTCCCGGAGCCACCGGAGCGTGCCGTCCCCGCACCGGAACCGGTACTCCAGGGAGACCGGGCTCTCGCCGAGGTTCGCGAGCCCCTCCCGGACCATGTCGCAGTCGGCCGGCTCGATCCGGTCCATCCAGAACTCGGCGTCGGCGAGCACGGCCGCCCCCGAGTAGCCGAACTCGTCGAGCACGTTGTCCGTGATGAAGGTGGTGGGATAGGGGGCCCGGGGGTCGCAGGTGTAGACGACCGCCGGAACCTCCGAAAGCACGTGCTCGGTGAGAGCCGCCCGGAGCGACCCGACCCCCTCCCGCGATCGCGCCGATCGCTCTCGCAGCAACCGGGAACCGCGCTGCGTCACTGGGTTGGGTCCTCGACTTGCTCGGGCTTCACGCCCGCCACCGCGACTCGCCGCACGAGGTCGGCGACGTTGCGCGCCTGCATCTTCTCCATGATGCGGGAGCGGTGAACTTCGACCGTCTTGAGCGAGATCCGGAGCGCCTCGGCGATTTGCCGGCTCGTCCGC